>JBHEPQ010000303.1:0-7323 GCA_046260215.1 Chromatocurvus sp. | reverse complement strand
CGCTTGTCCATCGCTGCAAGCAGGGAGATATCCTCCGGGGTATACCGGGTCTTAAAGCCTTCTACCGTCCTCTGACGGCGCTGTAAGCGACCGGTCTGCCGGTACTGCGCAATCAGGCGGGTGAGTTGCTGTCGCGAATAGCCGCTCACCTTGATCAGGTAACGCATGATCACCCCCTTGTCCTCGCGGGAGCGCTTCAGGTAACGAAAGCGGGTCAGCTCCCCCTGCAGCCAGCGATAGCATTCGTCCTTGTCACTGATCACAGAGAAGGCGACTGACCGCGTTCCCGAGAGGAACTCTCGCAGTTGGTCAACGGTGGTGAGGTCTTGCAGTTTCATGAGGGTTTTCATCTCCCCATCATGAACGAACCTCGCGCCAGCTCCAGACTCATTTCATATTGGAATCAGGGCCCTCCCTCCAGACTCACTTCATATTGGACAAGGCTGGGGCTTGCCACGAGCTGGCGCTTTGAGTAGTATTCGCGCTCTTTAATTCCTGCCCTCAAAGGCGAGCACCGTTATGAAAACTTTTAGCGCAAAAGCCGAGTCCGTGAGCCGCGATTGGTTCGTGGTCGACGCCGATGGCAAGACGCTGGGCCGGCTGGCTGCCGAAATCGCGCACCGCCTGCGTGGCAAGCACAAGGCAGAGTACACGCCGCACGTCGACACCGGTGATTACATTGTTGTGGTGAATGCCGAAAAGGTCCGTGTGACCGGGGCCAAGACAACGGACAAAATGTATCACCACCACACGGGCTACCCCGGCGGTATCCGGTCCATGTCATTTGAAAAGCTGATCGATAAGGCGCCGGAGCGCGTTCTGCAGCGCGCCGTTAAAGGCATGCTGCCGCGCAACCCACTGGGGCGCGCCATGTTCGGCAAGCTCAAAGTGTATGCCGGCAGCAAGCACCCGCACGCCGCGCAGCAGCCGCAACCGCTTAATCTATAAAGGTCCCCACAATGGCAGTAACCCAGTATTACGGCACCGGACGCCGCAAGACCTCCACCGCGCGAGTTTTCATCAGCAACGGCGGCGGCGCTATCACCGTGAACAAGCGTCCTCTCGACCAGTACTTCGGACGCGAAGTGGCGCGCATGATCGTCCGTCAGCCGCTCGAGGTAGTCGATCTGAACGATAAATTCGACATCAACGTCACGGTTGAAGGTGGCGGCAGCTTCGGTCAGGCCGGCGCCATTCGCCACGGTATCACCCGGGCGCTGATGGATTACGATGAATCACTGCGCGGTACGCTGCGCAGCGCGGGCTTTGTTACGCGCGATGCACGAGCGGTCGAGCGCAAGAAAATAGGCCTGCGCAAGGCGCGTAAGCGTCCTCAATTCTCCAAGCGTTAGATCGATGGGGCATCCCTTGCCCCGCTGTCAATGCAGGAGATGGCAATGCGGAAATTGTGCGCCCGCACTGAATTCAGGCGGGCGTTTTTGTATCCAGTCGCCGCTGCCATGCCCGGTCATCAGGTTGTGACAAAGCCACTGATTGGTCGGCACGTTCCTTGTATCAATACGGCAAAGTCATTATTATTCTGCGCTTTTTAGACCGATGTTCTTATGGGTGAAACTCCGTCTCCAGCGGGATCACATGGGAGAAAGTCATGACAAGTGAAGGTGTTGACAACGGACGGAGACGGTTTCTGACCGCCGCCACGAGTGCCGTTGGAGTAGCGGGGGCCGTCGCCATCGCGGTGCCGTTCCTGGGTTCCTGGAATCCCTCGGCGAAAGCCAAGGCGGCTGGCGCGCCCGTCAAGGCCGATATCAGTAAGATAGAATCCGGCGCCATGATCGTTGTGGAGTGGCGCGGCAAGCCGGTGTATGTGGTTAACCGTAGCGAGGAGCAGCTTGAATTGCTGAGCGAGGTCGAGGGCCAGCTGAGTGATCCTCAGTCCGAGGTGGTGTCCCAGCAGCCTGACTACGCGTCCGGCCAGGGGCGCTCAATCCGGCCAGAACTCCTGGTCATAGAGGGTTTGTGCACCCATCTTGGCTGTGCGCCCAGTTTCCGGCCTGAGGTCGGCGCCGCTGATCTGGGCGGTGATAAGTGGAAGGGAGGATTTTTCTGCCCCTGCCATGGCTCCAAATTCGACCTTGCCGGACGTGTCTTCTCGGGTGTTCCGGCGCCCACCAATCTGGTGGTCCCCCCTCACTCCTTTGAGGGCGACAATATCCTGGTCGTCGGCGTCGACGCGGAGGCAGCGTAATGGGCAACATGTTGATAGGTTTACGCGACTGGGTAGACGATCGCCTGCCCATCATGAAGGCATGGAATACGCACATGGGCGAGTATTACGCGCCCAAGAACTTCAATCTGTGGTACTACTTCGGCGTCCTGTCCCTGCTGGTGCTGGTCAACCAGTTACTGACCGGTATCTGGCTCACCATGAGCTACACGCCCAGCGCCGATGAAGCATTTGCATCAGTCGAATATATCATGCGCGACGTCGATTACGGCTGGATTCTACGTTACATGCACTCCACAGGCGCCTCGCTGTTTTTTGTTGTGATCTATCTGCATATGTTCCGCGCCCTGATCTATGGGTCATACAAGAAACCGCGTGAGCTCATCTGGGTTTTCGGCATGCTGATCTTTGTCGTGCTGATGGCGGAGGCCTTTGTCGGCTATGTGCTTCCCTGGGGCCAGATGTCCTACTGGGGCGCTCAGGTCATCATTTCCCTGTTCGGTGCCATTCCTGTTGTCGGTGAGGGTCTGGTGACGTGGATTCGCGGCGACTACCTGATTTCCGGCATTACCCTGAACCGGTTCTTCGCCCTGCATGTCGTGGCGCTTCCGATTGTGCTGCTGGCGCTTGTTGTCCTGCACCTCCTGGCCCTGCATGAGGTCGGTTCAAACAATCCTGACGGGGTCGACATCAAGAAAAACAAGGATGCCAACGGCGTGCCCCTGGATGGCGTGGCGTTTCACCCCTACTACACGGTGCACGATCTGCAGGCTATCGGCGTGTTCCTGTTCGTTTTCTGCGCGATCATGTTTTTCATGCCGGAAATGGGTGGCTTCTTCCTCGAGTACGCCAACTTCGAGCAGGCAGACGCCCTGAAGACCCCTGAACATATCGCCCCTGTCTGGTATTTCACGCCATTCTACTCGGTGCTGCGTGCAGTGCCGGACAAGTTCCTGGGCTTCATTGCCTTTGCAGCGTCAGTGGCGATTCCATTCATTCTGCCCTGGCTCGATCGTTCGCCGGTGCGCTCATGGCGCTACCGTGGCACGATCACGCGGGTCTGGCTGGTGGTGTTTGTCGCCTCATTCATCATCCTTGGCGTTCTCGGCGTCAAGGCGCCGACGGAGGGGCGGACGCTGCTGGCGCAGATCTGTTCGGTCATTTACTTCGCCTTCTTCCTGACTATGCCGATCTGGTCGAGTATGGATAAGACCAAGCCGGTGCCCGAGCGCGTGACCATGGACGGTGGTATCGGGCCCCTCGGCAGTCTTGGCGGTCTGGCCCTGATCCTGGCGTTGGCCTTTGTGCCGCTGCAAGTTGTGGGTGCTGAAAGCAACTACGACTGCGGCACGATCCCCTGCGATGAGTTTGACGCAGATCCGCGCGACCAGCCTTCACTGCAGAATGGTGCCAAGCTTTACATGAACTACTGCATGGGCTGTCATTCACTGCAGTACGCCCGCTACACGCGCATGGCCAGTGACCTGGGAATCCCCGATGATCTGGTCATGGAAAACCTGGTTCACGATCCGGAGAAAAAAATCGGCGATCTGATGACCAATGCCATGCCGCGGGAACGTGCGAAGGTCTGGTTCGGTGCGGCGCCACCGGATCTCACGCTGATTTCGCGGTCGCGGCAGCCGGACTGGCTGTATACTTATCTGCGAACGTTCTATCGGGACGACACGCGCCCCTACGGCGTCAACAACCTGGTGTACCCCAACGTCGGTATGCCACACGCGCTGCTGAGCCTGCAGGGTCTGCCGGAGTGCACCTCGGCGTCAACCGGGGAGCGCATTGATCCCCTGAGCGGCGAAGGTATGGAGTCCGATCCCTGTGGCGCCCTCGAGGTGGCCGAAGCGGGCGTCATGGATCAGGAAGAGTTTGATGGCGCGGTCTATGACCTGGTCAACTTCCTGGCCTACACCGGCGAGCCGATGCTCGTGGATCGACAGCGAATCGGCGTTTATTCCCTCCTGTTCATTGCGGTGTTCTTTGTCTTTGCCTGGCTGCTCAATCGCGAGTACTGGAAAGACATTCACTGACAATCCGGGTCAGCGCTGGTATCCTGTTGGGGTACTGTCCTGGCCCAATTCAGCTAAGCCAGTCTGTGTTTCACTAAGGAAAGTGTGATGGGCGTAGTAGCCAAACGATCCTCGATGGTCTTTTTTTCTGATCCAAGCAGTCACTACAGCCACCGGGTTCGCATAGTGCTCGCCGAGAAAGGTGTCACGGTAGACCTCGTGGAGTCCGATTCAGCCCACCCGCCCGCTGAACTGGCCGACATCAACCCCTACAATTCCCTGCCGACCCTGGTGGACCGCGACCTCGTTCTGTATGAAAGTCATGTGATTATGGAGTATCTGGATGAGCGCTTCCCGCATCCACCTCTCCTGCCCGTGTACCCGGTTGCCCGGGCAGAGAGCCGGCTGTTCATGCGGCGCATTGAGCGAGACTGGTCCACGCTGATGGATTCGATACGGAATTCCCGTAGCGACAATGTGGTCAAGAAGGCAACCAAGGAGCTGCGTGAGAGCATCCTGGGAATCGCGCCAATTTTTGCCGAAAAGCCGTTTTTCATGAACGAGGAGTTCACGCTGGTGGACTGCTGCATCGCCCCCATTCTCTGGCGACTGCCATCCCTGGGGGTGGATATCCGCCCCAGCAAGCAATCCAAGCCCCTGCTGGCCTACATGGATTCTCTGTTTGAGCGTGGGTCCTTTCAGCAGAGTCTGTCGGAGCAAGAGCGCGAGATGCGGCTGTAAGCGATGCGATGGTCGTCATGTCGAGGAGGCTGTGGTCGTGAAGTCTAGCCGTCCCTATCTGCTGAGGGCATTGTACGACTGGGTTGTGGACAACAACTGTACGCCGCATGTGCTGGTTGACGCTACACAGGCCCATGTCGAGGTTCCCCAGGACTATGTCAAAGACGGACAGATCGTGCTCAACATGTCGCCGAGCGCTGTCGTCGATCTGCAGCTGTCCAACCACGGTGTGAGTTTCAACGGTAGATTCGGTGGACGCCCGATGGACGTGAGTTTCCCGATCAGCGCCGTGCTGGGCATCTATGCCCGGGAGAACGGGCAGGGCATGGTCTTCGATCCCGACGAGGCGCCCCAGGATCCACCCCCCGAGCCGGACAAGGCGCCCACCCGCGCGACGCGCAAGCCGAGCCTGAAGGTAGTCAAGTAGTTCAGGCGTCAATCAGCTCGAACAGGCGGACGACGCGACGTACACCGGTAACATCCGCTGCAGCCCGGGCCAGCCTGTCGGCTTCCTCGCGGGTGACCATCCCCATCAGATAGACCACCCCGTCCTCGGTAACGACTTTTGTGCGCATCCCCGGTGTGTCGCTGCCGGTCAGCAGCCCGGTCTTGATCTTGGCCGTGATCCACGCATCGCTGGTGCGCACCAGCGATGCGGTGGGTGCGGAAACCTCCAGCTCGTTGTAAATGCGCCGTACGTGGCGGATGTCGCGCACCACGTCCGCCGCCTTTTTCTTGAGGTTTTCGTTGGCGACCTGGCCGGCGAGCAGGACATAGCCGTTGTAACTGACCGCGACGATATGCGAGCCCTTGAAGCCCTCATCGGCGGCGTGCATGTTGACCACGGCCTTGAGTTCAATGCTCTCGTCGGCCAGCTGCTGTGCCACGGTACGTTTCCCGGGTGGGTCTTGAATGGGATTGGAGTCCACGGCAACCATAAGGCTGCTGCAGCCGCCTGTCGCGAGCGCGGCGCCGAGCAAAAGCGCAGATAGCAGGCCGGATAAATTTCTCGATGACGGGTGAATCATGGTCTAGGCTTCTCCAAACAACTGGTCTTCTATCAGTGAGCACAGGCAGTTGAGTGCCAGTGCCTGCATGCTGAGGAGGCGACTGCGCGCGTCCCCGGGCAGCGCGATGATAGTGTATTTTCCAGCGCTGTCGACATTGTCGATGCCCGTGTGGGTCAGACCGAGCAGCTGCACGCCCCGGTCTGATATCGACGCGATCGCCTGCTGCAGCACGTGGCCGTCCTTGCTGGAGTCAATGCACAGCAGGCTGTCACCGTCGCGCACGAGTGCACGAACATCGCGCCAGGGGCTTGTGTCCGGTCCGGCCTGGCCGGCGCTGGTAAGCGCGATGGCGGGCAGGGCCGGTCTGTCGCTATCCACCGGGTACATCAGCCGGTCCGCGGCCAGTTGCGCAAGTGATCTGTCGCAGGCTGCGGCGCAGCAGTAAAGCGTTCCCCCCTGCAGCAGTGAGTGTGTAATGGCGCCGGCGGCGACCTCTATGGCGGCGGCAATGACATCCACGGACATCACCGCACCTTCAATCACCTGCTCGAAATGCTCGCTTGCTGACACCCGCTGCCTCGTCGTATTGATTGCTGGACTCAGGCGGCCGGGAAGGCGTTAGTGAGCCAGCGCGGATGCAGCTTACCGGAGTCCGCTGCCGGTTCCCATACCACAACATCAAACCGACAGACTGGCTCCCGACCCCTGCAGTGTCGCTGCAGGTAGTGTGCTGCGGCGCGAGACAGACGCTGTTGTTTGCGCCTGTCCACCGAAGCAGCGGCGCTGGCGAAACGCGGGTTTGTGCGCACCCGCACTTCGACAAAGATCAGCGTGTCACCCTGCGTCATCACCAGATCGATCTCACCGACGCGACACCGGTAGTTGCTCGTCACCAGCCGGCAGCCCTGGCACACCAGCCATCGGCTGGCAGCGCGTTCATAGTCGTAACCGTTGAGTTTAGCCATCCGTACCCACACCCCGCACCCATGACTCATCGGTCCCAGTGTAGTCAGCGACGGCGCAGGACGCCGCGGTCGAATACGGCCGGCTGCAGATCCCGCTCAATCTGTCCCTGCCCGTTGATGGACAGGAAACCGGTCTCACCCTGTAACAGAGGACCCGGCCGGGAGTGGGAGCGCAGGTCGAGTGTCGCCATGCGGCAGGCATCCGCACCCAGAACGCCAAGCCGCGCATACCGTTGTCCGCGCAGGGGGGCATTGTTGTTGCCGCCGCTGAGTACGCTCGGCATCTCAACAAGCCTCAGTCCGTTGAGGTCACTCTCCTTGCCCCCGTCCTGATCGCTGTTCGCCGATGATGTCGCGTAGGCGGGCAGATTGCCGGCGTAGTGGTAGGCCAGCAG
>JBHEPQ010000294.1:0-3830 GCA_046260215.1 Chromatocurvus sp. | reverse complement strand
CCGTCAGACCGTGCTTTCGGAACTGGCTGCGGTGGTTAACCTCGCCAATACGCAGCAAACAGGACCTCTCCTCCGTGCACTGCCACTTGCCCAACAGCGCCTGTTCAAGCGTGCTCGCCACCATGCCGATCGCCGCACTGAAGCTGACCTTCTGATCGCGCGCGATCTTCTGGAGCAGATCCTGTCCTACGACCCTGAATACGCAGAGGCAATCCTCCTCCTCGCCGAGCTGCAGCGAGGGCTTGCCAGCCATGACCGGACTGAGAACGGGCAGCTGGGCTATCGGGCCGCCCATGCGATGCTGATTGAGCGCGCAAAGCAGGTCGCGCCTGATCATCCGGCAGTAACAGCAATGGGCTACGAGCCAGACAGTAGCAGCGGCAGGGTTGACTGGGAGCATTACGAGGAGGATCTACAGGCACTTGTGTCAGAAGCGCCTGATTGTGTGCCCTGCGTCCGGCGTCTCGGTAACTTCTATCTGCAGGTCGGCTGGTTCGAGGAAGCACTGGCGGTGTGGACGCAGTATCGTCATTACTGGCCGCTCTCTGTCAGCGTGCATGCAACGATCGGCCGACTTCAGGCAAGACTGGGCAATGCAGCGGCTGCGCTGCAACAGGTCGAAATGATCCGCGCGCTGGCCGGCGCCGACGCCTGGGATGTGCTCGCGGCTGAGGTGAATGCCTACCTTATCCTGGGTGATGAATCGCGCTGGTTGGACAGCCTTCGGCGGCTGATGAGTGGCATGGGCGAGCGTGGTCAGGCGAGGGTAGCCTTCTACGAAGCAATGCTGGCTGGCGATGAGGCCCGATTCAGGGCGCTTGCCGAGAGGGAGGTTCTGACGCGTGATTTCAATGTCGCGCTGACCCTTGGGGAGATTGACCCACTGGTCGCGCGGGTACGAAAGAACGTCACGGAGGGCGAGTACCAGGACCTGCGTCTCGTGCATGGCTGGATACATCAGCGCAACGCCATGAACGGGCGCTACATGGACGAACTCGGACGCCTCCAGCGGGACACGCGCATACAGACACTGTTTGACAATATCGGCCTGACTGCGTTCTGGCATGGGCGCGGCAAGTACCCGGACTATTGCTCAGCCGCTGCCGATCCGCCACCGCACTGCGTTTAAGGCGGAAAAGGCCTCTCCGCTGCCCGTCTCGACCTGTGGTTCTCCTGAGCATTAGCTCAAGGTTTTCTTAGGAATCACAACTCATTGTTTTTATTAATAAAAATATGGCCCTTCAGTTTTGGAGCGGGGCTACTTCCGGGTAATGTGATCAGCGTCGTTTGTGATGTCTCCAGCGCTTTCACGGCGGGGGACATCGATTAACAGGCAAACAGGGGAGTCGCTTTACGCTGGTAGGCACCCCCGGACCTAATACGCTCGATACGAGGGAATCCACGCCATGAAACCATTCACGCACGCCGCGGCAGGCCTATTGCTCGCTGGCATCACACAACTGTCCTGGGCACAGCCGCAATCGATAACATACGAATTCAGTCAGACCGGGTTTAACACGGGTGGCAGTGTGTCCGGCTTCTTCCGCGGCACCGATCTGGATGGTGATGGCCGGATTTACGCAGTATCACGAACGATCTCGGATCTCTTCAGCGTGCCCTTCGGCAACGAACTTGATTACGCGGAAGTGACCTTCACCGGCTTCGGCGATACACCCGGCGAGAACACAGTGGTGTTTGACAAATCGGTTGCCGACATGGAGTCACCCAGAAACACTTTCATGGCGTTTGCCTACAATCTGGATGGCGGACCGATCGGCGATCAGTCCAACGAGGGTATGAGCCTGTCGGTGTTTTCGCCAAGTACCAACTACAACATGGGCGAGGCGTTCAGCTTCGTTTTCGAGAGCAGCGCCACTAATCAGATCGGCAGTTGTGGTGTCGCTCAATTCTGCGGCCTGGTGATTTCTCTTGTGCCGGACGAGAATTCGCCCATTGGCGCCAGTGTGACCTTTGAAGATGTGAGTGGCAGTCCTATCGTGGGCAGTGCGCGCAGCAACGCAGCGGTACGTCAGGTACCCCTTTCACCACAGCTGTCCCTGCTTATCTCCCTCGCACTGGCGGCACTCGGCGCTATGACCCTGATGCGAAAGCGCTGGTCGCAGGCTTGACCCGGCTGCAGGCGTAAACACCCGCAGACGGGCAGAAATGGCTAGCCTGTTACCAGGCCACAGCAGATATTGGGCCGAGGAGTGAAAAAGCGGTGTTACGTTTCTTTCTGGTATTTCTGCTGATCCAGGCTGTGCTGTTCACTGCAGAGCTGACACCGCCCGGACAGCAATACATGGTGCAGCCCTTCACTGCGGGTCTGGCCAGCACTTCGTCGCTGCTGATCAGCCTGACAGGCCGTGACATCAGCAGCAGTGGCGTGCTCATCCACGACTTGCAGACTGGCTTCGGCATAGAAATCGCCGCCGGCTGTAACGGCGTAGAAGCGATGATCCTGCTGGTGGCGGTGATTCTGGCCTTCCCTGCCCCCTGGCGCTATCGCCTTGCCGGCATCGCCGCGGGTCTGGTGGCCATTCAGGGGCTGAATCTGGCGCGGATCATTTCGCTGTTCTATCTGGGTATGTGGTATCCACGCGCCTTCGAATGGGCCCACCTTTACCTCTGGCAGGCGCTGATAATGCTGGATGTCCTGGTCGTTTTTCTGCTCTGGGTCCGCGCGCTGCCGCGGTCTGAAGGTACGCATGCTCTCGCTGCGCTCTGATCCTCTGGCACGCTTTGTCACGCTGAGCCTGCTGCTACTGCCCTTGTGGTTTGTCGCCTGGTTCAACCTGGCTGATATCTTACTCTGGCCGGCAATCATGGCGAGTGGCGCCTTGCTCAATCTGTTGCAGCCGGGATTAGTAGAAGGCTTCGAGGGCACCAGCGGTGCTCTCGATGTTGTCACCAGTATTGATGCACTGCATCCGCAGGGGGTGGGACAGGTCGTTATCGAAGTCAACCTGCTCAGCTACGCGTGGAATCTCCCGGTGCTGTTCTCGCTGCTATTTGCGACCGATCCGCGCTTTTTCTCCTATCGTCATCTGACGCTGGCCTACATTGGGCTCCTGCCGTGCTACATCCTGGGCCTGTGTTTCCAGGTGCTGAAAACGCTGGCCCTGCAGTCTGGTCCAGAGGCACACGCCTTTCTCAACTATACCGGCTTTCAGCTGGAGTTGATCGCGCTGGGCCACCAGTTTGCCTACCTCATGCTCCCCGTCATCGGTGCCGTGGTACTTTGGGTGAGCATGAATCGTGACATGCTGTTGCTCCTTCTCGACCAGCTGAAGTCGGCCCCGGAGCCTGCACCGGGCGCTGGCAGTCCCTTGCCGGGCGGGCGCGGCAAGAACAACAGGTCCTATGATTTATAGCAGCGCTGAAGTAAGGCGGCGTCATGGCCACAGATTTGTCCGTACCTGCATCGCACAATCCCCCCTGCCGAAAACGGGCAGGGGGCGTAGCTTTAAGATCCTGGCTCTGATGTCGGGTCCAGACACCTTATTCTGACGCGTGATGGTTTCTCAGATATTGATCCAGCGTCAGGACCCCCCATCCCGAGTAACCCTTGGGCGTGGTTGGCGTGTCTTTTTCATAGTAATCAACGCCGGCAATATCAAAGTGCGCCCAGACCTGGTTCTCGTCCACGAACGTTCCGATAAACGCAGCGCCAACGCTGGCGCCGGGACTCCCCACCCCACTATTGATCACGTCGGCATAGGCAGACTTGATCTGCTCGAAGTGCGACGCATCCAGCGGCAGACGCCAGACGTTCTCACCGGCGGCCCGGGATGCAGCGGTGAGGTCTTCGATAATGTCATCGTGGCGAC
>JBHEPQ010000290.1:0-11339 GCA_046260215.1 Chromatocurvus sp. | reverse complement strand
CATCCACCCCATGCTGCCCACCCCCAGGACCCGATCGCCCCGGCGGGAACGGAAATGCCGACACATTACTCTCCCGCGGCTTCACCTCGGAAATCTTCGCCGTGCCTTCCTTATCGACCTCGTCGATACGAATCACCGACTGCAGAGGGATGTAGCTGCGCGTGACACCGGCGAACTCGTTCTTGAGCTTTTCCTCGCCAGGGTCCACGACAATCTGTGAGCGCTCGCCGAAGACGAACTCCTCTATCTCGATAAAGCCCCACATGTCGCTCTGGTAGATCTGGCGCGCGAACAGTTCAACCACGGTGTTGCCGTTGTGAAAGATGACCTTGTACACGGGATTGCTGGACATATAGAACCGGGAAGGAGGTTGGCGTAGGAACAGGGCAGCTGCCCCGCGAAGTGCACTTACGCTTTAATTGTACCACTGGGACGGGCAAAAAACAGCGGCAGGGCGCGCGGCCGTCGAGCCATCGCATTGCACTCAAGCTATTCGCATCAACACTGCGCCCAGCGGCGCACCAGGTTATGGTAAAGGCCGGTCAGGCGGATCAGATCGGGATCGTCATCGCCATGGCGCTGTCGCAGGGACATCAGTGCCTTGTCCATCTCATACAGATGGCGCCGGCTTTCGACGTCGCGTATGACGCTCTGCATAAACATGTAGCAGGCCAGCCGCTCGCCGCCGGTGACCGGCTGGACTTCGTGAATGGAGCCAGATGGATAGACAACGAGACAGCCGGCGTTCAGCTTGACCCGATGTTGGCCAAAGGTATCTTCTATGCAGAGTTCGCCGCCCTCGTACTCATCCGGCGCGGACAGAAAAAGCGTTGCCGAGACATCCGTGCGCAGGTAGCTGCCGTCCGGCAGCGGCCTCAGTGTGTTGTCGATATGCGCTCCATAGTGGCTGTTGGAAACGTTATAGCGATTGAAGTTCGGCGGCAGAATCTTGTAGGGCATCGCGGCGGTGATAAGCAGCTCGCTGCGGGTCAGTGCTCGCATTACGAGGGTGCGCATCTCCTGCAGTCCCGCTACATCCTCCGGCAGCTGCTCGTTGTGCTTGGCCAGTTTTGCCTGGGGACCCGCGCTTATGGCGCGGGCCCACGGCGCCTTTGCAAGCCGCTCGCGCAGTGACGCCAGCTCCTGCGCCGTGAGCACATTGTCAATCGTGACGACCATCAGAAATCATAGCGCAACGTTGCGATCACCTGTCTGCCAGTCCCGGGAATACCCTGGGCGCCGCCTTCGGCCATCTGCGAGATATATTCCTCATCGAATATGTTGAAGGCGTTGACACGAATCTGCGCCCGATCGCTGAGTCGGTAGGTGGAGTACAGGTCCACAATGGTGTAGCTGTCAATGGACACATTGCTACGGCGTGGGGCCGGATCGAACATGGGCTGCGGGGCGCTGATCTGCTCGTCGACCCACTGCAGTCCACCGCCGAAGGAAAACCTGTCCGTCACATCGTAAGTGGTAAACACGTTAACGGAGTGCTCCGGTGTACCGCCCAGATCCTGCCCCTCGAGCTGCGGGAAAGCGACTGACTCGCGCACCTCGGAGTCCATGAATGTATAGCCACCGAACAGGCGCCACTCGGGCGTCACCTGGCCAGCGACCAGCAGTTCAAAGCCATCGACGCGCTGCTCTGTGTCCAGTACCGAGGGGTCATCGGCGCCAATACCCGGCAGCCGCGCCTTGGTCTTGTCGGTTCTGAATATCGCGGTGTTGATATCCAGCCCGGACAGCCCCTGCCACTTGAACCCGATTTCGTAGGCTTCTGTCTCTTCGGGGCTCACGTCGAACAATTCCCGGGAGGACACTCGATTGCCGGGGCCGCCGGCGAGTTGAACCTGATTGCGGTCAAAGTTGCCCGATACCTCGAAGGCATTGCTGCTCGCAAGATACAGCGAAGAGTTTTCGCTGGTGTTGTAGACCAGTCCGACGCTATACGTCCATTCCTCATCCGTGCGATCCAGGGAACGGGCGTCCGGGCGTCCGAATTCCTCGGCCTCAGCCTTTACCCGGTCCCAGCGCAGGCCCAGATTGAGATCGATCCTGGAAGAAAAAGCGATGGTGTCGAGCGCAAAGAAACTCAGTTCCTCGGTTTGGAATCGGTGGACCGTGCTCTCATTTGGATTGTCTGCGGTGGCGAACGGAGCCGCGGGCCGCGTGCGCTGCTCGGGATTGAGCAGACTGGTGCGCGGACCCTTCACATCCGGCCGGCGGTTGTTCTCATAGGTGAAGCGCCCGACGTCAAATCCGGTGACGACGTCGTGCGTCAGTCCACCCGTTTCGAACTGAAAAATCAGGTCTGTCTGATTGAAAAAACCTTCATCCTCTTGATCGCGCGGCTTTAAATCCCCCTGCACAAGAGCGACCGAAAAGTCACCGGAACCCCAGAATTCCTCCGCTACCTTGATGCGCGGCGAGGACGTAATCGAGTCATTGTTCACGCGTGTATAGCGGAACTGGCTCTGAAAACTCACAGAACTGCTGAAGGCGTGCTGGATTCCCGCAGTAAAGATATCCACCTCGATGTCCTGGGCATCGTCAACATGACCGAAGAAATCGCTGAACTCGACCTGATCGGGAATCTGACCGGTCGCGAAACCATCACCGCAGCGCTGGTTACCCACGCGGCCGACACGACCGTTGTCAGCCTGATCGCAGAGTGCCCTGGGGCCGGTAAAACCCTCGCGGTCAAAGGGCAGCCCCTTGTCCTCGATATTGTCCTGCTCGGTGTGTAGCCAGTCCACACTCAGCATAGTGTTGCCGTTGAATCCCCAGGTATAGGCGCCGAACATTCCCCAGCGTTTGTCGTTGACGACGTCGCGCCCGGGGATATCGGCGGCGTGGCCCAGCAGGTTGAGGCGAAAGGCACTATTGTCATCGATCGGCTGGTTGATATCTGCCATGACCCGCTGATAGTCGTCTGTCCCGGCGCTGAGTTCAACGCGGCTGGAGGGCTCAAGGCTTGGCTTCTTGGTCACAAAGTTGATGGTGCCGCCGGGCGATCCGCGACCGGTGATGGTCGAGTTCGGCCCCTTGACCACCTCCAGCTGTTCCACATAAAAAGGATCGCGAAAATAGTTGCCCATATCCCGGATGCCGTCGACCTTGATGTCGGCGCGGGCATTAAAACCCCGGATCTTCAGCTGGTCGCCGCCGGGCGGGTTACCCTCACCCGCCTGCAGACTGATGCCCGGCACGTTGCGCATGGCATCGCGCAGCGAGGTGACGTTCTGCTCCTCGAGCAGATCGCTGGGCAGCACTGAAATTATCCTTGGGGTGTTGAGAAGGCCGCGGCTATAGCGGGAACTGTTCATGCGCTTGGCCCGAAAGCCCGTGACTTCGACGGTCTCCATGACCAGTGGGCCGACGGCAGTGGATTGTTCCTCATTCTGCGCCACTGCCCCACCGGTAAAGGCAAGACCGGAGCCGAGCACGCTTGAGACCGCCAGTTCCAGGGCTCGCCGGCGGAAACGCGCCGGCGGCGCGGCAGAACGGGTTGTCACGGCACAGTCCGGCCGGCGGGACTGTGCGACACCTGCTTGTCGAGGGGCGGGTGCCGTTTCCGCGACCGGGGCGTGCTGCGCTTCATGACTGCCGTGTTGTTCGGAAAATGCATTGAAGTACATGTTGATTAAGCTCCCTTTTATGTCTGACCGCTCCGCGGTCATTACCGGACTCAAAAATGCGAAGAAAAACGTCAATCGCAAGCAGCCATCACTTTCAGGAGGCGAACACAACTGAATGAATTATCTGCACAGCGCGACACTGAGTGCGGAAGATAATATAAATGATTCTGATTATCAACAACCATCTGCCAACGATTCGTCCCGGGGATGTTTCGCGCGTCCGTTATCGCAGCGGTACAGGGCTCGTCGTCCCGGAGTTCCCTGCGCGGAGGGCCCGCGCATTGCGGGTACGTGGCCGATATATGGCCGAACAGAGCGCTAGGTTTGTAATATCAAGGCCTGTACAATCCATATTCGCTTTTAACAGTGAGCGTTAACAGGCGCAGCGCCGGGGGAAAGACAGTGGCCAGGAAACTCTACGTCAAGACACACGGTTGCCAGATGAACGAGTATGACTCTGCGCGTATGCAGGATCTGCTGCGCGACAGTCATAGTCTTGAAACCACGGATAATCCGGACGAGGCAGACGTTCTGCTGCTGAACACCTGCTCCATCCGGGAGAAAGCCCAGGAGAAGGTGTTTCATCAGCTCGGTCGCTGGAAACACCTGAAACAGAAAAACCCGGACCTGATCATCGGCGTTGGTGGCTGCGTCGCCAGCCAGGAAGGCGCAGAGATCGGTCGCCGAGCGCCCTACGTCGATCTGGTTTTCGGGCCGCAGACGCTGCACCGGCTGCCCGAGATGATGGATCAGCGTGGCCCGGGCGGCACACTCGTGGTGGACGTCAGTTTTCCGGAAATCGAGAAGTTCGATCGCCTGCCGGAACCCAGCGTGGACGGCCCGACCGCCTTTGTCTCGATCATGGAAGGCTGCAGCAAGTACTGCAGTTTCTGCGTCGTACCGTACACCCGGGGCGAGGAGGTTTCACGCCCGCTGGATGACGTGATTCTCGAGGTCAGCCAGCTCGCCGACAAGGGGGTACGCGAGGTCAATCTGCTGGGGCAGAACGTCAACGCCTATCGCGGCGACAATCACCTCGGCGAAACCGTGGATTTTGCGGAGCTCCTCGGGTACGTATCACGCATCCCGGGCATAGACCGCATTCGCTACACCACCTCGCACCCCATGGAATTCTCTGATGCTCTGATTGACGCCTATGCGGAGATACCGGCGCTGGTGGATCACCTGCACCTGCCGGTACAGAGCGGCTCCGACCGTATACTGGCAGCGATGAAGCGCAACCACACGGCGCTCGAGTACAAATCGCGCATCCGCCATCTGCGACGTATCCGCCCGGATATCAGTATTTCATCGGATTTCATTATCGGCTTTCCGGGTGAAACCGAGGCGGATTTCGAAGCCACGATGAAGTTGATCGATGACATCGGCTTCGATACCTCCTTCAGCTTTATCTACAGTGCCCGACCCGGAACGCCGGCGGCAGAGCTGCCGGACAACACGCCGGAGGACATCAAGAAAGCACGCCTGCACGCGCTACAGACGCGCATCAGCCAGCAGGCCCAGGCCATCAGCCGGCGCATGGTTGGCGGGGTCGAGACGATCCTCGTCACGGGCGTCTCGCGCAAGGATCCCGGCCAGCTGCAGGGGCGCACGGAAAACAACCGTGTTGTGAATTTTGCCTGTGACGACGCGGGGCTGATCGGCCAGTTCGCGGAGGTATCCATTGAAGACGCCCTGCCCAACTCGCTGCGCGGTAACCTGCTGCCATTCGCGCCCGCAATGCGCGCATCGCATGGTTGACTGTGCGGCAATCCCGTATATTCTTTAGATTCAATCCGGCAGAGGCCCTCACGCCTGGACATTTTGACTACAGATACCCCACACCCTGAATCCGTTCAGCAAAGCCTAACCCTGGAACCCAACGACGCGCGATGTCTGGCCGTGCTTTGCGGTCAGTTTGACACGCATTTACGACAGATAGAGACGCGGTTGCGTGTTTCCATCGCGGCCCGGGGCAATCTGTTCGTGCTTTCCGGCAGCCCTGCGGCGGTAGCGTCCTGCGTGGACCTGCTTGAGCAGGTTTACGCCGATGTCTGTCAGGGTATCGGCCTCACGCCGGAGTCCCTGCACCTTCAGCTGCAGCAGGCAGAGCTGGAGACGCTCGGTGATGACGAGTCACAGACTGGCCAGGCATCTCACATCGAGTCTCTCCAGGTCATTCGTACCCGTCGCACCTCAGTCAAGCCTCGCGGCCGCAATCAGCAGGGCTATGTGCGCACGATCAAAAACACCGATATCAATTTCGGGATAGGACCTGCAGGCACCGGCAAGACCTACCTCGCCGTGGCCTGCGCGGTAGAAGCCCTGCTCGAGGAAAAGGTGCGCCGCATACTGCTTGTACGCCCGGCCGTGGAGGCCGGCGAGAAGCTGGGCTTCCTGCCCGGCGATCTCAGCCAGAAAATCGATCCCTACCTGCGCCCGCTGTACGACGCGCTTTACGAGATGCTGGGCTTTGAGACGGTCAACAAGTACATCGAGCGCAGTGTGATTGAAGTGGCTCCGCTGGCCTTCATGCGTGGGCGCACCCTGAACAACTCCTTCATTATCCTGGACGAGGCGCAGAACACCACGCGGGAGCAGATGAAAATGTTCCTGACGCGCATTGGCTTTGGCTCTACCGCAGTTATCACCGGGGACGCCACCCAGATCGATCTGCCGCGCGGTGCGCAGTCGGGCCTGACGCATGCCGCCAATATTCTGCAGGACGTCGACGGCATCGGTTTCACCTACTTCGCCAACAAGGACGTAGTTCGCCACCCGCTGGTGCAACGCGTGGTCGAGGCCTACGACAATCACGACGCGCGCGCCACGGCGATCGACAATACCCGACGATGACTCTCATCCTCGACGTTCAATCCGTCTGCTCCGAACCGGCGCCGGAAGAGCCGGCGTTACAGCGCTGGCTCGATTGCGCGCTGACCGGGGCCGGTCACACAAAAGACGCGGAAATCGCTGTCCGGATCATGACCGAAAGCGAGATGGCCGAACTGAACAGGCGCTATCGCGGACGCGATGGCTCAACCAACGTACTGTCTTTTCCCGCCGACCTCCCACCCGGACTCGACCTGCCACTGCTTGGTGACATCGCTATCTGTGCACCGGTGGTGCTGCGCGAAGCCGCCGAGCAGGGCAAGCCCGTACACAGCCACTGGGCGCACATAACAGTCCACGGCTGCCTGCACCTGCTCGGATACGACCATGTCGAGCTGGAGGACGCCAGGCACATGGAGTCACTGGAGACACGCATCATGGCCGCGCTCGGGCTGCCCTGCCCTTACGTTTTGCCATTAGATCAGGAGAACCTTGCGTCGTGAGTGACGACCGCCACAATCAGGATCAGGAAGAGCGCTCCTGGCTTAGCAAGATAGGCCAGCTGTTTTCCTCAGAGCCCCGCAGCCGCAAGGACCTCGAGGATGTCCTCACCGTCGCCGCCGAGAACGAAGTGATCGACGAGGACGCCCGAAGCATCATCAATGGCGCGATGCAGGTTGCCGACATGCAGGCCCGGGATATCATGATTCCACGGGCGCAGATGGTATTGATAAAAGCGGAAACCACCCTTGAGGAGATCCTGCCACAGATCATTCGCTCCGCGCACTCGCGGTATCCGGTGATCGGCGATAACACCGACGACATTCTCGGGATTCTGCTGGCGAAGGACCTGCTGCCCCAGATTTTGAAAAAGGACAACGCCGATTTTGATATCCGTGACCTGCTGCGTCAGACCGTGGTAGTCCCCGAAAGCAAGCGCCTGAACGTACTGCTGAGGGAATTCCGCGAAAACCGCAACCACATGGCTATCGTGATAGACGAGTACGGTGGTGTGGCGGGGCTGGTCACCATCGAAGATGTGCTTGAAGAAATCGTCGGCGAAATTGAGGACGAAACCGATGTCGAGGAAGACCAGCATATTCGGCGAATCAGCGACGACGAGTTTTTCATCAAGGCACTGACGCCGATCGAGGATTTCAACGACTATTTCAGGACCGACTTCAGTGACGAGGAGTTCGACACTATCGGCGGCCTGGTGATCCATGCATTCGGGCACATGCCGGCGCGCAACGAAATGACGCGCATCGACGATTTCGAGTTCAAGATCATCAACGCCGACCAGCGCAAAATCCACAGTCTGCGCATGCGCCCGATCAGGGACTGATGCCCCCCGTCAGCAGGGCCGAGGCACCCATTGCAAGACTCCCGGGCTGGCTCGTGATGCTCCTGATGCCGCTGGCCGGCGGGTTGTTGACACTGTCTTTTGCGCCTTTCGGGCTGTGGCCCGCCGGCATCGTCGGCTGCGCCCTCTTCGGCTATTTCCTCTGTACCTGCGGCACCGGCGCCGCGATCTGGCGCGGCTGGCTGTTTGGAATCGGCCTTTTCGGCAGCGGTGCGTCCTGGGTCTATGTCAGTATCCACATCTACGGGCAGGCTGACGTGGCGCTGGCGTCGCTGCTCACGGCGCTGTTCTGCGCCGGCCTTGCCCTGCTGCCCGCCCTGTTTGCAGGGCTTTATGTGCGCTGGTTCCGGGGGCTGCCCGGCGGTATGCTGGTGGGCTTCCCGGCGCTGTGGGTGCTGTTTGAGTGGCTGCGCAGCTGGCTGCTCACCGGCTTCCCCTGGCTGTATCTGGGTTATGCACACATAGACACCTGGATCGCCGGCTGGGCACCGATAATCGGTGTCTACGGCCTGAGCTTTTTCACCGCACTGACGGCAAGCTGTCTGTTTCTGGCATGGCGCAGCCGGCGTCCTGCATCGCTGGTGACGTATGCGGGAATCGTCGTGACAATCTGGGTTGGCGGACTGGTTCTGCGACCCATCGAGTGGGTGGTTCCGGCAAGCGAGGAACCGCTCAGCGTGGCGCTTTACCAGCCCAACATTCCGCAGGAGCGCAAGTGGGATCGTCGCTATTACGACACTATTCTGCAGCAATACGAGCGCGCGGTGCGCCCGACCTTCGGTTATGACATCGTGCTCTGGCCGGAGTCTGCCATTCCCCGCATTTATGCCAACGCCCGTGACTTCCTCGACCCCGTCGCGCGCCGCGCCCGCCTGACGGACTCTACCCTGATCACCGGTGTGCCGTCACGCAGCGAGGCGGGTGCCTATCGCAACAGCATCGTCGCCGTCGGACAGGGCGAGGGAATCTATCACAAGCAGCGCCTGGTTCCCTTTGGCGAATATGTGCCGCTGGAGCGCTGGCTGCGCGGCATCATAGCCTTCTTCGATATGCCGATGTCCAGCTTCAGCAAAGGCCCATCCGACCAGCCTCCACTGCGTGCGGGCAGCCATCGCGTCGCTCCCTACATCTGCTACGAAATCGTCTACCCGGGGCTGGTTGCGCGGGCGGCGCAACAGGCCGAGCTACTGGTCACCGTGAGCAATGACACCTGGTTCGGTGCCTCCATCGGCCCACTGCAGCACCTGCAGATGGCGCGCATGCGAGCACTGGAAAATGGACGCTACCTGCTGCGCGGCACCAATAACGGCGTCTCGGCCATTATCGACCACCGCGGAAAGGTCACGGTACGATCCGGACAGTTCGTGGAAACCACGCTGACTGGCAGTGCCGAAGTGATGCTGGGACATACACCGTTCACCAGTTTTGGCCCGCTGCCCGTCGTTATCGCCTGTGCACTGTTGCTGGCATTGATGACACTGGCCTTTCAGACACTGTGGCGCGACGGGCGCTAGAAGGACTACCAGGGCCTGCCGCCGGACGAATGATCGCGAGCCCTGCCGTTTGGTGATAAGATTGATGTTTTTCAGTGACCTAGAGTATGCAACAGCAATACGACCCACGACAGCTTGAGCAAGAGGCTCAGGCATTCTGGCACGAGCACGGCAGTTTCGCCGCCAGCGATGATTTTACCCGCGAGAAATTCTACTGCCTGTCCATGTTTCCCTACCCCAGCGGCAAGCTACACATGGGGCATGTGCGCAACTACACCATTTCGGATGTCATCGCGCGCTACCAGCGCATGCTGGGCAGGAATGTCCTGCATCCCATGGGGTGGGACGCCTTTGGCCTGCCCGCGGAGAACGCTGCCATCGCCAACAGGACGGCGCCGGCGACCTGGACCTACGCCAATATCGACGACATGCGGCGTCAGCTACAGGCCCTGGGCTTCAGTTTTGACTGGTCGCGGGAGATCGCCACCTGCCGGCCGGAGTACTACCGCTGGGAACAATGGTTCTTCACCCGGCTCTACGAAAAGGGACTCGTTTACAAAAAGATGTCGACGGTGAACTGGGACCCGGTGGATCAGACGGTGCTCGCCAACGAGCAGGTCATCGACGGCTGCGGCTGGCGCTCGGGCGCGCCCATCGAACGCAGGGATATTCCACAGTGGTTTATCCGCATTACCGCCTACGCCGAGGAACTGCTTGACGACCTGGATAAACTCGAGCACTGGCCCGAGCAGGTGCGCACCATGCAGCGCAACTGGATCGGCAAGAGCCGCGGCGCCAACCTGCGCTTTGCCCTGGAGTCACCGGTCACCGGCGTCAATGTGCTCGAGGTATACACCACGCGGCCGGATACGCTGATGGGTGCCACCTACCTCAGTCTGGCCGCCAGCCACCCGGTGTCACTGGCACTGGCGGAAAACAACCCGCAGATGGCGGCCTTCGTCGACGAATGCCGCCGCGGCTCGGTCGCCGAGGCCGATCTCGCCCAGCAGGAAAAGCGCGGTATGGACACCGGTCTCAGGGCGCTGCACCCGCTCACCGGCGACCTGCTGCCGGTGTGGGTAGCCAACTATGTGCTGATGGAATACGGCTCCGGCGCCATCATGGCGGTTCCGGCGCACGACCAGCGCGACTGGGAGTTCGCCACGCGCTACCAACTGCCCCTGCGCGTGGTGGTCAGTGACGCCGGGGGCAACGCGCCGGACATTTCACAACAGAGCTACACCGGGCGCGGTCGCCTGATCAATTCGGGAAAATTCGACGGCCTCGATTTCGAAGCCGCCTTCGACGCGATTGCCCGGGAACTGGAAGCCTGCGGCGCCGGCGAGGTCACCACCCAGTACCGGCTGCGCGACTGGGGCGTGTCACGCCAGCGCTACTGGGGGGCACCAATTCCCATGCTGAACCTCCCGGACGGCGGCGAGATTCCCATCCCCGATGATCGCCTGCCGGCCCTGCTGCCGGAAGACGTGGTCATGGACGGGGTCTCCTCGCCACTGAAGTCGGACCCCGAGTGGCGCCGGTTCGACCTCGACGGGGTCGTCTGCGAGCGCGAGACCGATACCTTCGACACCTTCATGGAATCGTCCTGGTATTACGCGCGCTTTACCTGCCCCGACTACGAAGACGGCATGCTGGATAGCGAACGCGCCAACTACTGGCTGCCGGTAGACCAGTATGTCGGTGGCATCGAGCATGCGATCCTGCATCTGCTTTACGCGCGCTTCTTCCACAAGCTGATGCGCGATGAAGGATTGATCACCTCCAGCGAGCCCTTCACGCGGCTGCTCACCCAGGGCATGGTGTTGAAAGACGGCGCCAAGATGTCCAAGTCCAAGGGCAACACCGTTGATCCGCAGGCGCTGATCGACGCCTACGGCGCCGACACGGTGCGTCTGTTCAGCATGTTCGCGGCGCCCCCGGAGCAGTCGCTGGAATGGTCGGATTCTGCCGTCGAGGGTGCCAATCGGTTCCTCAAGCGCCTCTGGCGAA
>JBHEPQ010000269.1:0-23020 GCA_046260215.1 Chromatocurvus sp. | reverse complement strand
CGCCGCCCTCGCCGAGCAGGACCAGATGCTGCCGGCGGAGTGTCCCCGGTTCGGCGGCGGGGCCACGCTGGGCGGCAGCGTCGCCTGCAATGCCTCGGGACCCGGGCGCCCCTGGCGCGGATCGCTGCGGGACAGCATCCTTGGGCTGCAGTTCATCAACGGCAGGGGCGAACTGCTGCGCTACGGCGGGCAGGTCATGAAAAATGTCGCCGGTTACGACGTCAGCCGCCTGCACGCCGGCGCCCAGGGCACGCTCGGGCTGATCACCGAGGTCACGCTGCGGGTCGTGCCTCGACCCGAAACACAAATCACGCTCGCCTATAGCAATGATGCCCGGTCGGGGCTCGAACACATGCTGTCGCTCGCCGCGCTGCCGGAGCCGCTCAGCGGCGCCTGCTGGCTCGACGGCGCACTTTACATCCGCGTTAGCGGCAGCGAGGCGGGCGTCGCCGACTTCCGCGAACGCCGGGGGGGCGACCGGGTGACGCAGAACGCGCCCTGGCAGGCGCTGGACAACCTGAACCTGGCCCCCTTCTGCGGTGACCAGCCGCTGTGGCGCCTGTCTGTCGCAGCGGGCTGCCCACTGTCAGCACCGCTGCCGGAGGTGATCGACTGGGGCGGCGCCCAGCGCTTCTTCGTCGGCGAGCATCAGCGGTCGGCTCTACGCAACCTGGCCGACAGCGCTGGCGGACGGGTGCAGCTATGGCGCGGCGGTGATCGACGCAGTGAAGTCAACGGCCCGGTCAGCAAGACCGAACAGCTGCTGCAGCAGCGGCTCAAGGACGCACTGGATCCACACCGCATTTTCAATTGCGGTCGGGTTTTCAGCTGGCTGTAGGCGCGACATCGAGGATTTCCCGCATGTTTGTACACATCCACGACGATTTCAAAGACCATCCGGCAGCGCAGGAGGCAGCGGAGTTGACCGGCGCCTGCGTACACTGTGGTTTCTGCCTCGCCACCTGTCCGACCTACCTCGACAATCGCGACGAGCGGGATAGCCCCCGGGGCCGCATCTACCTGATCAAGTCGCTGCTGGAGACCGCCAACGGGGCGCATACCGTTGAGACCCACCTCGACCGCTGCCTGACCTGCCGCAGCTGCGAGACCACCTGCCCCTCGGGCGTGGAATATGCGCGCATTGCCGACGCCGGGCGCAGCCTGGTCGCCGACCGGGATGGGCGGAGCCTGCTGCAGCGCAGCACGCGCTGGCTCCTGCGCCAGATTGTGCCGCGTTCCGCCCTGTTCACACCGCTGCTGCGCATAGGACAGGGCCTGCGCGGCGCGATGCCGGCGGCCCTGCGCCAGCACGTACCACCGCGGCAGCGCAGACTGCCGGCGACGCCCCGCAGCCAGCCGCGACGCATGGTACTGCTGGAGGGCTGCGTACAGCGCGCCGCCACGCCACGCACCAACGACGCGGCACGGCTGGTGTTCGATAAGCTGGGTATCGAGCTGGTTACCGCGACAGACGAAGGTTGCTGTGGCGCGGTCAATCACCACCTGGGAGCTCATGCAGCGGCCCGGGCCAACATGCGTCACAACATTGATATCCTGTGGCCCCACATCGAAGATGGTGTCGAGGCCGTCATCAGTAGCGCAACCGGCTGTGGTCTGCAGGTCGCAGACTACGGACGCCTGCTGGCAGATGATCCGATATACCGGGACAAAGCAGCGCGGGTAAGCGCGCTGTTTCAGGATATCGCCGACGCCCTCGTGTGTGAGGACCTGGCATCCCTGGCACCACGTGCCAGTGCCGATACGATTGCCGTGCATACCCCCTGCAGCCAGCAACACGGCCTGCAGCAGCCGCATACCGTGCGGCGGATCCTGGCCAGCTGCGGCTACCGCCTGACACAAACCCGGGAGGATCATCTGTGCTGCGGCTCCGCCGGCACCTATTCCCTGCTACAGCCGGCCACCAGCGCACGACTGCGGGCGCGCAAGCTCGAAGCGCTTAAGATGGAGCAACCCGCGCGCATCGTGACGGCGAATGTAGGCTGCCAGCTGCACCTCGGCGCAGCAGCCGGGATACCGGTAACGCACTGGATAGACTGTCTCGCCGAAGATCTGCAGAGCGAGCCCCGGGACACCCCCACCAGCGCCTCCTGATAATTCGCCAGATTACTTTACAAAACACCTTTATATTACTGTTTTATATATTATTTTCTGTCTGCTTATACTCGGCGGATGTAATCACGCGCCGGCTAGTAACCAAACGATAGTCGACAGTTCTGCATGCGTCTGCTTAGATCAGTAGTGGGGCGGGTCAGACTGCGGGGCTGTAGGCGCCAGAGTGGCGCAGCGACTTTTCCGTGGACATACAGCCCGCCCCGCACCCATTGGTTTCGGAATAGCGATTTCGAACCAGCGCTTTCGAACCAGTGGTTTCGAAAACGACCAGAGGCGATATTATGAAAAGACAAAAACGCGATATGGGCAACCGGGCATTTGATCGTGGCTACCAGGCCGGCGTTTCCGGACGCAGCATGGATCTATGTCCCCACGAAAACGAACAACAGCGAATGAACTGGATTTCCGGCTGGCGGGAAGGAAGATCCGACCAGTGGGATGGCATGACCGGTGTCTCCGGCGTGCACCGCATACCCACTATCTGACATTGGCCCGGGTCGCACTGGCGACCCGTTTCCGACCATCGGACAGGCAGAGTCGGATCTGATCCTCTGACCCGATCCCCATCAACGTTCTTTTATCACCCGCCCGCCTGTATCCCCTGTCTGGGGCAGAAATGAGACTTGCATTCCAGGTGGCATCGGTGAATTATTCATGCTGGGTTCTGGTGAGCCCGCCGTGCTGACAAGAAAACCCCAGACATAATCCGGTTCAACGACGCACAGGAAAGACATCGTATGACGCAACCACCAGGGGCCACAGGTGAGGGGATTGTCTTTCCAGAGCATCAGGACGTCGCCGCAATGGATGTCGCGGGCATCGAGGCGGTTATTGAACGTCTGCAGATCTACGAATGCGCGGTCGCCAGTACCCGGAATCAACTCGCCGTCATCGGCGATGACTATCGCTATATCATGGTCAATAGCGCCTACGCCGCCTTTTTCTCGACCCCCGAAGAAGCGATCTGCGGTATGCGCGCCGATGAGATTGCCGGCGGAGAACGCTTAAGTGCGTCGACACGCGCGCGCATTGATCGCTGCCTTGCCGGCGAGACCGTGAGTTTCCAGGAGTGGCGTACACGGCCGGCAACGGATGAAAACGTTTACGTCAACATTCTCTACACCCCACTGCGCCGCGGCAGCGCAATCGACGGCGTCGTTATCAGCGGACACGACATCACCGCCCTGCATCGGGCCAACGAGGAACTCGAAAAGCTGGCGCATTATGATCAGCTCACCGGCCTGCCCAATCGCATGGTGCTCGCCTCCCTCCTGGATGGCGGCATCAAGCGCGCGCGCAGAGGCAATCGCCGGCTGGCGGTCATGTTTATCGATCTCGATCACTTCAAGGACGTCAATGACACGCTGGGCCATGCCGCTGGCGATGCCCTGCTGATCGAGGCCAGCAAACGCATGTCGTCATTGCTACGCGACAGCGATGCCCTGGCCCGGGTAGGCGGCGACGAATTCGTCGCCATTCTTGACGATCTCGCCGAGACACGCAGTGCGTCGATGGTAGCCGATAAACTCATGCAGCGTCTGCTGGAGCCCTTTGAGCTCGACGGACATCAGGCGACCATCAGCTGCAGTATCGGCATCAGCATCTATCCTGACGACTCGACGCGGCGATCGACACTGCTCAGTTTTGCGGACACTGCGATGTACCGCGCCAAGACCCAGGGCCGCAACGACTGGCGCTTCTACACGCCGGACATGACCGCCAGTGCAACACGCTATCTCCGGGTGGTGGATGCACTGCGGCAGGCGCTGGCCAGTGGCGAATTGCAGCAGCTCTATCATCCCGTGATAGACCTCTCCAGCGGCGCCTGCGTCGCCTTCGAGGCACTGGCGCGCTGGCATGACCCCGAGCTCGGGGATGTAGCGCCCGCTGAGCTCATTGCGCTGGCGGAGCAGTCCGGCCAGGTACGACAGCTGGACCTGTGGGCGATGCGTACCGCCTGCCAGCGCATGCGGGACTGGCTCGACGACGGTATCGAGCCGGATTACATCAGCGTGAATTTCAGCGAAGCGTCCCTCTCCAACCCCGCGTTTTATGACGAGCTGGCTGCCATGCTGCACCTGCTCAACCTGCCAGCGTCACGACTGCAGATCGAAGTGACCGAAATCACGGTGCTGCGTGAGGACGCCACCACGTCTGACAATCTGCGGCGCCTCGCCGCCCTCGGCGTGCGTGTCGCCATCGACAATTTCGGCAAGGGCTACGCCGTACTGAGCCAGCTTCGATCCCTGCCGGTGAAGACACTGAAAATTGACGGATCGTTTATCCGCTCCATCCACCAGGATTCCGATGACGACGTTGTTATCGCCAACACCATCATCGCGATAGGCGAGACCCTGCAGATGTCGCTGGTGGCCGGCGGCATCGAAGATGCGCACCAGGCCGCCTTCGTTCGCGCACGGCGCGGTATTCTGGGGCAGGGTTTCTACTTCGCCCAACCCTTATCCGGCGATGACGCCAGCGACCTCATGCGCGAATCACGCAGCGCACCCGCCCTGGCCCGGGCCATCACCACGCGCTGAGCCCGGCGACCGGTCTCTCTCAGGCGCGCCGGCTGCTCTGGGCCAGGTCCAGCAGTTCGCGATTCGCCACGGCAAACATCGCGAAGTCCGGTGACGTGGTGGCATGAAGTTCTCCGAGCATATCGCGCCAGCGCGACAGCAGATGCCCTTCGTCCTGCTCCCAGCGCGCGAGGCAGCCAGTCACATCCAGTTCCTCCGTCTTTCGACGCAGCACACCCATGGTCAGGGTGCACTGCTGCCACTGCAGATCCTCCAGGTAGGTCTCGCGCGCCATGGCCTGCCACTCGTTATCGATGTTACTGGCAAGAATCTGGCTGCCGAACCAGTCGAGCTCCAGCCGCTCCCCGAGATCGAAGTACAGCTCGGCCACCTCCATCAATGGCGAACCCGTCTGCGCCGCCGCGTCCTGTATCGCAAGCCCGGTAAACGCCTGCAGCCCTCCGGCGATGCTTGCCGCCAGGGCCTCGCTTACGCCCGCCTCGCAGTAGTGATCGCGCTGTTTCTGGAACAGCTCGAGCGCAGGCCCGCGCAACAGTGTCGGCAGGGCCACTGTCAGCTCACCGACACCGGCGTGAAACTCGCCGATGAGCGCGCTCGGGCTGAGCTGATGCCGCCGATTGCGCAGCAGCCAGCGCGTTGAGCGCTTTACCAGACGCACGAGGTTGACCATCAACTCCAGCTGAATGCGGGCATCCACCAGAAAGTCCAGCGACTCGATGGCGGAGAAAGTTGCCGGGATCGCAAAAATTTCCTGCACCGCCATATAGGCCCGCACAACATCATCCACCGTTGCCCCCGTGGCCTTTTGCTGGCGCGGCACGAAGTTCAGCCCCATGCGGTTGACAAGGTCGTTCGCCAGTTGCGTACACATGATTTCGCGGTGCAGCCGGTGCTGCTCCACCTCATCGGGATAGCGCTCAACGAGCTGGGCGGGGAATGCCGAGGCCACAGTCTTCGCCAGGCTCGGGTCCTCGCCCAGCGCCGACGCAATCAGCTGCTCCTTTAGAATGGCCTTGCTGTAGGAGACCAGAATCGCCAGCTCGGGGCGCGTCAGCTGCTTGCCGCGCACATGGCGGTCAGCCAGCTCCTCATCGGAGGGCAGAAACTCCAGCTCGCGATCCAGCCTGCCGCTGTCTTCCAGCTGTCCGATCAGGCGGCGGTATTCCCCGCCCCGGCTGCGTGCCTCGGACTCGGCAAGACTGATCGCCTGCACCTGGCGGTAGTTGTTCATCAGCACCAGCTCACCGACGCTGGCGGTCATCGTCTCGAGCATTGCATTGCGATGCCTGGCCGTCAGATCGCCGCGGCGCACCACCGTATCCAGAAGAATCTTGATATTCACCTCATGATCCGAGCAGTCGACACCCCCGGCATTGTCGATGAAATCGGTATTGGACCGTCCACCGGCCAGGCCGAACTCGATCCGGCCGCGCTGGGTCATGCCCAGATTGCCGCCCTCGCCAATCACCCTGCAGCGCAGCTCACCGCCGTTGACGCGCAGCGTATCGTTGGTTTTGTCGCCCACATCCATGTGCGTTTCGCGACCGGACTTGACGTAGGTGCCGATGCCGCCATTCCACAGTAGATCGACCCGCGCCCTGAGCAGGTAGCTGATCAGCTCGGCCGGGGTGACATGCGCTGCGGGAATATCAAAAGTCGCACGCATCTGAGTTGACACCGGAATCGATTTCGCCTGGCGGCTGAAAATGCCGCCACCGCTGGAAATCAGATCGGCGTTGTAATCCTCCCAGCTTGATCGCGGCAGCTGAAACAGACGCTCCCGCTCGGTAAAGCTCGCCGCGGCATCAGGCGCCGGATCGATAAAAATATGCAGGTGATTGAACGCCGCGAGCAGACGGATGTGCCTCGACAGCAGCATGCCGTTACCAAAAACATCACCGGCCATATCACCAATACCCACCACCGTGAAATCGGTCGTCGCCACGTTGATGCCGAGCTCACGAAAGTGCCGTTCCACCGACACCCAGGCACCGCGGGCGGTAATACCCATTTTCTTGTGGTCGTAGCCCACGCTGCCGCCCGAGGCAAACGCGTCACCGAGCCAGAAATCGTACTCCTCGGCCAGCGCATTGGCGATGTCGGAAAACGACGCCGTGCCCTTGTCCGCGGCCACGACAAGATAGGGGTCCTCATCATCCTTCGCCACCACGTGTCGGGGTCGCACGATCCCATCGCCGTCACGATTGTCGGTGATGTCCAGCAGTCCACGTATAAACGTCCTGTAGCACTCCACGCCCTCGGTCTGAACCTCGTCCCGCGTCATGTCGGCACTCAGTCGCTTGGCCACGAAACCGCCCTTGGCGCCGACCGGCACGATCACCGCGTTTTTTACCTGTTGTGCCTTGACCAGGCCGAGCACCTCCGTGCGGAAGTCTTCCAGCCGGTCGGACCAGCGCAGGCCGCCGCGGGCCACCTTGCCACCGCGCAGGTGCACACCCTCGAGGCGTGGTGAATACACGTAAATCTCGTACAGCGGCACCGGCCGAGGCATATCGGGGATGTCCCCCGGGGCCAGCTTGAAGGAGAAGTACGGTTTCAGTTCACCGCGCTCATCCGGCTGGAAAAAGTTGCTGCGCCGGGTCGCCTTGATGACCCGCACAAACTGCCGGATGATTCGATCCTGCCCCAGATTCTGCACGCGCTCCAGTCCCGCATGAATGCGCTCCTCAACCGCCTTTTCGCGTTGTTCCCGCCAGGCGTCATCGCCATCGAATACGGGAGAGAAGCGGGTCAGGAACAGCTCGACGATGCCCGCCGACAGATGCAGATGATCCGCCATGGTCTCGGCGATATAGGTCAGGCTGTAGGGAAAGTTGATCTGTCGCATGTAGCACGCATAGGCACGCAACAGGGCAATCTCCCGCCAGCTGAGTCGGGTACCGAGCAGCATGCGGTTGAAACTGTCACTCTCGGCCTCGCCGAACCAGATACGACTGAAGGCATCCTCGAATTCGTTCTTGACCTGGTCCAGATCGATATCCTGGGCCAGGGAGTAGATCAGGGAGAATTCCTGTATCCAGTAACTCCTGCCCGCCTGCGACCGGACCGGGTAGGCGCGTTCCGTCACCACCCGCAGCCCGAGGTTCTCGAGGATCGGCAGCACATCGGACAACGGCAGCGGCTGGTCGACGCTGTACAGCCGCAGCTTCAGATGATCATCCTGTTCCTCGAGCAGCCGGTACAGCCGCATGCCCAGCGCGGAGCCCTTGCGGAGGTCCAGCAGGTGATGCATATCCATGACGCCGACCCGCGGATCGAAGTCATCGCGGTAGCCCGGTGAAAACCCGTCGCCGAGCTCGCGCATCAGACGCTCGCCCTCTTCATCACCGAACTCTTCCACCAGCCGGCCGCGCAGCCGATCGTCCCATGCCAGTGTTGCCTGCACAATCTGCTCCTCGAGTTCGTTGGCGTCGTAGCGCTGTTCCTGTGACGGATCCACCCGCAGGACAAAATGCACGCGAACAAGGATAGACTCGCTGAACTGGGTGGTGAACTCCGATTCCTCAGCGCCGAAGGCGTCGGTCAGAATGTTCTGGATGCGACGGCGCTGGTAGGTCGTGTAGCGATCCCGTGGCATGTAGACCAGGCAGCTGAAAAACTTGCCATGCGCATCCCGGCGGAGAAAAAGGCGAGTCTGGCGACGCTCCTGGATGCGGTTGATGGCGCTGGCCGTCTCGAAAAGCCGGCTGACGCTCGACTGGAACAGTTCATCCCGGGGAAACAGCTCCAGAACCCGGATCAACTCGCGACCATCATGCTCGCTCTTGTCCAGCCCCGAAAGCGTCAGCGCACCGCGAACCTTTTCCCGCAGCACCGGAATCAGCGCCGGATTCATGTTGTAAACGGCCGCCGTATAGAGACCGAGAAAACGGTGCTGTCCCGTCAGCACGCCATGGTCGTCGAATACTTTGACCTCAACGTAGTCGGGATAGGCCTGGCGATGTACCCGCGAGCGTGCCCGCGACTTGCCGAAACTCAGCATCGCGGCCTGCAGGCCGACCGGGCCGGTTTTCCGGATATCGGACTCCAGTTCCTGCGCACCACTGGTCTCGCGCTGGCGCAGGATACCCAGGTGGCTGTCGGCTTCACTGGTGACCGCACAGTCGGCGCCGACATCATCCGCGCGCAGGCACTCATAGCCAAGAAACGTCATATGATCATGCTGCAGCCAGGACAGGAAAGCCGCGATCTCGCCCCGCTCCGCCGACGGCATCCAGTCACAGGACTCCACGCTTGACCGTGCCGCGTCCAGTCGCTCGCGCATCGGCGCAAAATCATCCACGACATGGGCGACATCCGACAGAATACCCCTTATCGCCGCTTTGAGGTCGGCGAGATCCTCGAGATTGGAATGGCGGGTAATCTCGAAATACAGCAGACTTTCGCGGGACAGGTCCTCGCCTTCTTCATCGCGCCCGGCCACCTGCCGCAGCGCGCCATCCCGGTCGCGGCGCGCGACCAGGTTGCAGCTGGCCAGGGTATGGATATTGATCCCGCGCTGATTGATCTCGCCGCGCACAGAGGCGGTGCAGAATGGCATGTCACGGCACAGTATGGCGACGATGGTGGCCGTGCTTTCCCAGCCGTGCCTGTCGATGTGCGGGTTGAAAATCCGCACCCGTGGCTCGCGATCATCGAAAACGCGCATGAAATGCAGCAGCCCATACAGGCAGCCGTACAGGTTTTCTGCCGAGCGGCCGCGCATGTCCTCCGCCGGAAAGCGGCTGTAGAAGGCGGCTGCCAGATTCTGCAGCGAACTTACCTTATCCTCGTCAGCTCTGCGTTCAATCCGCCGCGCCAAATCCTCGAGCAGACTGTTCTTGAGCCTTTCCCATGCCATGCTGGTCCCCATAATGCGTCACAGATATCCGGTTTGCCACGTTTTGTGGCGAGCGGGTAGTCTAGCTCATGGGGGGTCTCTGTTGCGCCCCCGGGCAGGGAACTTTCCCAGCCTGCCCCGGTCCGACCCTTGCCCGGAGCGACCCCTGCCCGATCCGACCACTGCGTGAGCGGCCCGTTTGGCGAGTCCCGAAGCCTGCGCTAGACTGCGCGTCCCCGGCAGCCCGAATCCGATCAACCACCTGAGGAGACAGCGTGTCCGCAGCCACGATCCAGTCACTACAAGCCTGGTTGGAAGGCCAGGTCATCGGACAGACCCACCTGGTGCAGCGCATGCTCATTGCGCTGCTCGCCGACGGACACCTGCTGGTCGAGGGCGCCCCCGGTCTCGCCAAGACGCGTGCCATCAAGTCTCTTGGCGAAGGGCTGGAGGGCTCTTTCCACCGGGTGCAGTTCACCCCGGATCTTCTCCCGGGGGATATCACCGGCACCGAGATTTACCGGCCTCAGGAGGGCGGGTTTCATTTTCAGCGCGGGCCGATTTTCAATAACCTGGTGCTGGCCGACGAGATCAACCGGGCACCCGCCAAGGTGCAGTCCGCCCTGCTGGAGGCGATGGCGGAGCGACAGGTCAGCGTCGGCAGCGAGACGTATCACCTGCCCGGCCTGTTCATGGTCATGGCGACCCAGAATCCCATAGAGCAGGAGGGCACCTATCCCCTGCCCGAGGCGCAGCTCGACCGCTTCCTGTTGCATGTCAATGTGGACTACCCGGACGCTGAGGCCGAGACCGCCATCCTCAGGCTCACGCGGCGGGAGGCGCGGAAGACGGCACCGGAGCCTGCACCCCAGATTGATCAGGACACCGTTTTTGCGGCGCGCCAGGCGCTGCTAGCCCTGCATATGGCCGAGTCGGTGGAGCAGTACATCGTGCAGCTGGTGATGGCGACGCGGCAGCCCGCGCGCTATAGCGAGGAGATGGCGCAGTGGATCAGCTACGGCGCCAGCCCCCGCGCGACCATCGCGATGGACCGCTGCGCCCGGGCCCACGCCTGGCTGCGCGGGGCGGACTTCGTTGCGCCGGACGACGTTCAGGCCGTGGTAGCGGACATCATGCGCCATCGCCTGCTTCTGACCTTCGAAGCCGAGGCCAACGGCGTCACGCCGGACCGGGTAATCAGCGAGATTGTTGCCCACGTGCCGGTCGCCTAGACCGATCGACATGGCAGCCGAAGACTTCACTAGACCGGCCCGCGGCGCCTATGCCGATCTCGACGCACTGATCGCGCTGCGCTTTCCGGCCCGCCAGCTCGACATTCGCCGCCGCCGACGCGCGCTGAGCCGGATGAGCGGCGGCAACCGGGCCAACGTCCGAGGGCGCGGCATCGACTTCGACGAGGTCCGCAGCTACCAGGCCGGCGACGATATCCGCGCCATCGACTGGCGGGTCACGGCGCGCACCGGTTCCGCACACACCAAGCTGTACCATGAGGAGCGGGAGCGGCCTGTGCTGATCGCGGTGGACCAGCGGGCGGGCATGTTCTTCGGCTCGCAGCACTGCTTCAAGTCTGTGCTCGCCGCGCACCTCGCCGCGCTGGTGACCTGGAGCGCCCTGCACTGCGGTGAGCGCATCGGCGGCGTGGTATTCAGCGACACAGGGCATCGCGATATCCGACCGCGGCGCAGCCGCAAGACCGCGCTGGGACTGTTGTCGACGGTTACAGACTTCAACCACCGCCTGCGCGCTCCGGGCAGGGACAGCATCGATGGTTTCGCCAATCTGCTGGCCATGTGCCGGCGCATCGCCCGCCCCGGCGCCAGCCTGGTGATCATCAGTGACTTTGACGGTCTGCTGCAGCAGCGGGCCCAGGAGCACCTGTTCCAGCTCAGCCGGCATATCGAAATCACCGCCCTGCACTGCACCGACGCGCTGGAACACCAGCTGCCTCCGCCGGGCGAGTACGCCGTCTCCGACGGAATGCAGCGCAGCGTGCTGTCCACGGCCAGCGGTGCGCTGCGTCGCCAGTACTCGGCGCAGGCCAGTGACTACCATGCAGCGATCGCCGAGGCGCTGCAGCGCGTCGGCGTGCCCTGCTGCAGCGCCGGCACCGGCGATTCGCCGTTTGAGCTGCTGCAGGGTGTTTACGGCAGCGCGCGGGCATGACACCTGAGGATCCATTGCAGGGGCTGCATCCGCTGCGGGAACCGCCGCCGGTGGACTGGTGGCCACCCGCACCCGGCTGGTGGATACTTGCCGCCTTGCTGCTGGGCCTGTTGATCGCGCTGGCCACCTGGTACTGGCGGCGTCAGCGACGCAATCGCTATCGGCGCCAGGCCGCCGCGGCGCTCCGCGAACTGCGCGGATCAGCGGCCAGCGACAGTGAACGCCTACAGCAGGCCAACGCCATCCTCAAGCGCGCCGCGCTGGCCGCGTACCCCGACGATTCGGTTGCGGCACTGGGCGGCTCCGACTGGATCCGCTTTCTGCAGCGAACGCTGCCGGGCAGACATCAGGCATTCGCGGACATCGACGGCGACATGCTCTACGCACCGGATCCACCAACCGACGCGGCGACGGCGTTCACGCAGGCCGCTCTGACCTGGGTACAGCATCACCGCCGGGAGCTTGGCGATGCTTGAGTTTCTCTGGCCCTGGATCGGCGTACTGCTGCCGCTGCCGCTGCTCGCACGCCGCCTGCTGACGTCGGCGCCGCGCGAGCGGGACGCCGCGCTGCGAACGCCCTTTTTTCATCGCTGGCAGGCGCTGTCGACGCAGGCAGGGCCTGGCGGCGGCACCCGCTCCCGGGTGCGCGCGGTGCTGCTCTGGCTGTCCTGGGCATTGCTGCTGCTGGCGCTGGCGCGGCCCATGTGGATCGGGGAGCCGATGCAGTTACCGAACAGCGGGCGCGATCTCATGCTCGCGGTCGACATCTCCGGCAGCATGCGCGTCGAGGACATGGTGGTCGGGGATACCCGGGGACGCCGCATTGACGCGGTAAAGGCGGTGGCGACAGATTTCATCCGCCGGCGCACGGGTGACCGCGTGGGACTCATTCTGTTCGGCAGCAACGCCTACGTGCAGTCGCCGCTGAGCTTTGACACGGCCACGGTCGAGCGTTTCCTCACCGAGGCGCAGATCGGCTTTGCCGGTCAGGAAACCGCTATCGGTGACGCCATCGGCCTGGCCGTCAAACGTCTGCGCGAGCGTCCGGCAGAAAGCCGCGTGCTGGTGGTGCTGACCGATGGCCAGGACACGGCGAGCACCGTTGATCCACTGGAGGCCGCCTCACTGGCGCAGTCGCTGGATATCCGCATTCACACCATCGGTATCGGTGCGGACAGCATGACGGTGCCGGGTGTGCTGGGTTCGCGTTTCGGTAGTCGCCAGGTCAACCCGTCCGCCGATCTCGATGAGGACACCATGCGCGCGATCGCCAGCCGCACGGGGGGGCGCTACTTCCGGGCGCGCGACCCCCGGGAACTGATGCAGATCTACCAGACCATCGACCGCCTCGAGCCCGTGGAGGTGAACACGGCAACCTACAGACCCCGGCGCTCGCTGCTGCACCTGCCCCTGCTCGCCGCGTTTGTCGTCACAGCCCTGCTGGCACTCTACAGGCGGGGCCCGGGTACGCGGCGCCGAGCCGAGAGGGGAATTGCGGCATGACGGATTTTCTATCCAGTGTGCACCTGCTGCGGCCGCACTGGTTGTGGCTGCTGGTGCCGCTTGCGGCACTTGTATGGTGGCTGGCCCGCCGCGGCGAGGCGGGTGGCAGCTGGCATAGCGTCATAGCGCCGGAGCTGCTCCCCTATCTGATGGAAACCACACCGGCTCGACGCAGACGTCGTCTGCTGCCAATCGTCGCTCTGGCCTGGCTGACCGCCGTGGTCGCCATCGCCGGGCCGAGCTGGAAAAAGCTGCCGCAGCCCGTTCTGCAGAAGCAGGATGCGCTGGTGCTGGTGCTGGACCTGAGCTATTCCATGTGGGCACAGGATACCCGGCCATCGCGTATCGATCGCGCACGGCGCAAGCTGCTGGATCTACTGGACAGACGTCGCGAGGGACAGACCGCGCTGGTCGCCTTCGCCGGCGATGCTCATGTGGTGACACCGCTGACCGATGACCACCCGACCATCGCCAATCTGCTGCCAGCCCTTGATCCCGGCATGATGCCGCTCCCCGGCAGCGATCCCGTATCAGCCGTGGCGGCGGCACAGGACCTCCTGGCGTCCGCGGGCGTGGTCGGTGGGCACGTGCTGCTGGTGACCGACGGTGTTGATAGCACAGAAGGCGAGGCCATCCGCAGTCTGCTCGACGCGGGAGGCGCCCGCCTGAGCGTTCTCGGCGTGGGCACCCCGGAAGGCGCCCCGATCCCCCTTCCCGATGGCGGTTTTCTCAAAGACGGGGGTGGGGCGATCGTCATGCCGACACGGCCCACGGCCACCCTGCGCGATCTCGCCAGCGACGCGGGTGGCCGCTACCTCAGCATGACCGTGGATGCATCAGACCTGGACGCGCTGCTGGCGCAGGCTGACGACGGGGGGAATGCGGACACACGAGAGATCGATCGTCGCACCGATACCTGGGCAGACATGGCACACTGGTTCGCGCTACCGCTGCTGCCGCTGCTGCTGCTCGCCTTCCGCCGCGGCGCCGTTTACGCGGCGTTGCCACTGCTTGTCCTGCTGCCCAGCGAGCATTCCCGCGCCGACGGCTGGCGTGATCTGTGGCTGACGCCAGACCAGCAGGGCGCCCGCGCGCTGTCGGCCGACGATGCCGAGGCCGCCGCCGGGCACTTCAGCGACCCGCGCTGGCGCGGCACGGCCGCATACGAAGCCGATGATTACGCGGCGGCAGTCGACGACTTCACTGCAGACGACAGTGCCGATGGCTGGTACAACCGGGGCAATGCACTGGCGCGGCAGGGAGAACTCGACGCCGCCATCGCCGCCTATCGCGAATCACTGCAGCGTGATCCCGGGCGCGAGGATGCGGCGGATAATCTTGAGCTGGTAGAGCAGCTGCGGCGCCAGCAGGAGCAGCAACAAGACCAGAGCCAGGACCAGAAGCAGGACCAGGACCAACGACAAAATTCTGAAGGAACGGATCAACAGCAGAACGACGGCAGCAGCGAGCAGAACGAGTCCGCGCAATCCCCGGGTGAGCAGTCGCCCGACCAACAGTCCAGCCAACAGAGCGACCAACAGTCCGGCCAACAGTCCGGTGATGGCGATCCGGCGCAGGCCCAGGAAAGCGAAGAACCCTCCTCGGAACAGGAACAGGACGCCACCCCGACATCCGGCAATGACAAACCAGAGACCGAAGGCGGGCAGGCCGGAGCCGCCGAGTCCCGGGAGCAGCCCGAAGCGTCAATCGATACGGCATCCTCACTGGCGGAGTCGCTGGAGCGTGATCAGGCGATGCAGCAGTGGCTGCGACGTGTGCCGGACGACCCTGCCGGGCTGCTGCGGGAGAAATTCCGCTACGAGAGCCGCAAGCGGCAGCGCAGGGGGGATAACAGGAGCAATGATGAAGAAGTCTGGTAAGCGATTCGGCGCGGCCTGGCTGGGGCTTGTATGCCTGCTGCCGACACTGGCGCTGGCAACCCTCACGGCGGAGGTCGACCGTACCCGGATCAGGCTGGGAGACAGCCTGCAGCTGACCCTGTCTTCGACCGGCGCGGCCGACCCCGCGAGCGCCGAGCTGTCACCCCTGGCCCGGGATTTCGAGATCCTGCAGCGCTCGAGTCGCAGCAGCACGCAGATCGTCAACGGCACCACCACGCGCGAAAAAGCCCTGGTGGTGGATCTGGTGCCCCGGCGCGCTGGCAACGTGGAGATCCCCGCCCTGTTTGCCGACGGCGAGCGCACACAACCGATCGCACTCGAGGTCGAGGAAGCGACGGCCGACGCCGGGGAAGAGCGGGTGGTTTCCTTCACCGCCAGCGTCGACAGTGACAGCGTGTATGTGCAGCAGCAGATCATACTGACGCTGACTCTGGAGCAGGGCATCGCCCTGGACGATCGCAGCGTGACCGAGCTGGACCTCGACAACGCCTACGTCAAGCCCCTCGGACAGAATTCATACCAGCGCAGCAGCGGCGGACGACGCCGGCTGGTGCACGAGATTCGCTACGCGGTATTTCCCGAACAAAGTGGAACACTGACCATACCCGCGCAGACCTTCGCCGGGCGCGCGCGACGGGGCTCGCGCAGCCTGTTCGACCTCGACAGCGGGCGGCGCATTACCCGCGACAGCGAGGCCATTACGATTGAGGTCAGGCCCCGGCCGTCATCGTTCCCCGACACGGTCTGGCTGCCCGCCAGCGAGCTGGAAATCGAGGAAAGCTGGTCCCGGGAGCCCGATGACATGACCACCGGGGACTCCGTCACCCGCACCGTCACGGTGACCGCCACCGGCCTGCAGGGCGCACAGCTGCCACCGCTGGATTTTCCTGACCTATCGGGATTCAAGTACTACCCGGACAAACCGAGCATCGAGGAAGCCGAAGCCGACACCGGTATCGTCGGCCTGCGCACGGACAGCGCCGCGCTGGTGCCGGTCAGGCCCGGCGTCTATCGAATTCCCGAGGTACGCATTCCCTGGTGGGACACAGAGAAAGACCGCCTGCGCTACGCGGTACTCCCGGGCCGGGAAATTTCGGTAAAACCCGCTGCGGGCGGTGGCGACAGAGACGAGGCAGGCACCGGGCAGGCACCGCCGCAGGCTTCCACCCCCGGTACTGGCCCGCAACCGTCGGCCGACGCAGCGCGTGATAGTAATCTGTGGCCCTGGATCAGCGGCCTTCTGGGCCTGGGCTGGCTGCTGACTGCCGGCGCGCTGGCGTGGGTGCTGTGGTCCCAGCGTCGATCGATCTCGGAGCAGGTCACAGCCGCATCAGTCGGGGCCGGAAACAGCGAGCCCGCTGCCTGGAAGCAGGTCCAGGCGGCCTGCGCCGCCGGCGCGCCAGGACCGGCGCGTGAAGCCCTGCGGCACTGGCTACAGACCCTGCCCGCGCCGGCGTGCCAGCGCTCGTTGCTGGAATTCGCCAGCGCTCAGCCCGGGGCCGAGTTAGCTGAGGCTCTCCACACGCTCGACGCCGCCCTGTATGGACCAACGGAAGCACGTGCCTGGCGTGGCGACAGCCTGTTGGCGGCGGCGCAGGCGGCGAGGCGGCGCTGCGTGGCGGGCAGCAAAGATGGTGCCGCAGCCGGCGCTGCGGCAGCTGAAGCTGGGACACTGCCGCCGCTCTACCCCACGCGCTAGGACGCTGCAGACGCCCTACCCGACCCGCTAGTCGGCCAGGCTTTTGCTCACCACCTCGTAGACGTCGGGTGACAGATCCGGCAGCGCCGCCAGGCGTTGGAGCTCGCCGCGCATGGCATCGCCGCCTGCAGGATAGTTGCGCCATTTGGTCAAGGGCACCAGCAAACGGGACGCCATCTGCGGATTACGGCGATTGAGACTCTCCACCACACTGCCAAGGAAGCGGTAACCCGCCGCATCCGCACGATGAAAACCGGTGGGATTCCCAGAGGCGAACGCGGCGACGACGGCCCGCACCTTGTTCGGGTTATCGAGGGTAAAGGCACGGTGCTCCATCAGCGCCTTCACCCGGGCCAGGGAGTCGCCGACCGTCAGCATGGCCTGGAGCTGCAGCCACTGGTTGACGACCAGTGTCTCGTCGGACCATTTTTCATAGAACGTCGCCAGCACCGATTCACGCAGCGCGTCGTCGCCGTACTGGGCCAGCACCTGCAGCGCCGCCAGCCGGTCAGTGAGATTATCCGCCCCGTCCAGCTGCGTCTGTGCCAGGGATACACCGCTATCCTGCCGCGTAGCGAGGTAGGAAAGGCAGACGTTGGCCAGCGCCCGTCGACCTATCTGGTCCCCGGTCGGCGCGTAGGCTTCGTGAACCCGAGCGCGTTGATAAGTCGCCAGAAGCTCGTTTTCCAGGGCCTCGGCGATCACGCTGCGCGCATGCTCCCGAGCCTCGTGTATGCCGTGCACATCGGCGCCACCGGCATGGCTGGCAAGCTCCGCAAGATAGTTCTCACCGGGGAGCGCGAGCATCGACGCCGCAACCGCGGGTTCCAGCTGCTCGTCGCGCAGCAGACCCGCCAGCGCCTCCACCAGCAAGGGGTCGAGCGATAGCGCCCTGCCCTCGCGTCTCTGGGCCTGCAGATCGTCCAGCGCCTGCACCATGAGCTGCTGGCTGGCATCCCAGCGCGCGAAGCCATCGCCGTCGCGCATCATGAGGGCGCAGAGGTCCTCCCGGGAAAAGTCATAATGCACACGCACCGGCGCCGAAAAGCCCCGCAGAAGCGACGGTACAGGGTGCTCCGGCACGTCGGTGAACGTGAAGCTCTGCGAATCCGCATCCACCACGAGCACACGGTGCGTGTTGTCTGCCACCTCGACCTCGCCGTCTTCACCCTGCAGGGGCAGACGCAGGTTGCCGGCGTCCCCCAGCAGCCCCATTGCCAGGGGAATCACCAGTGGCTTTTTTTCCGGCTGGCCAGGTGTTGCCGGGCAGGACTGCGAAACATGCAGGGCAAAGGTGCGGGCCTCGGCGTCGTACTCGCCCCGGATATCCAGCTCCGGCGTTCCGGCCTGGGAATACCAGCGGCGGAACTGCGTCAGGTCCACACCCGAGCTGTCCTGCATGGCATCGACGAAATCATCACAGGTCACCGCCTGTCCGTCATGGCGCTCGAAGTAAAGATCCGATCCGGCACGAAAACGCTCCGGCCCCAGCAGCGTATGAATCATGCGCACCACCGCTGCCCCCTTCTCGTACACGGTCACGGTGTAGAAATTGGAGATTTCGATGAAGGAATCCGGCCGCACCGGATGCGCCATGGGGCCGGCATCCTCGGCGAACTGCGCCGTGCGCAGCAGTGTGGCATCCTCGATGCGCTTCAGATCCCGCGAGCCGCGATCTGCCGAGAACTCGGCGTCACGAAAAACCGTGAAGCCCTCCTTCAGACTGAGCTGAAACCAGTCGCGACAGGTCACGCGATTGCCCGACCAGTTGTGGAAATACTCGTGGGCGACCACCGACTCCACGCGCTCGAAACCGGTGTCGGTCGTGGTTGCGGGACTCGCCAGGATGCAGGAAGTATTAAAGATGTTGAGGCTCTTGTTCTCCATCGCCCCCATGTTGAAGTCGTCGACGGCGACGATATTGAAGATATCGAGATCGTATTCCCGCCCGTAGACTTCCTCGTCCCAGCGCATGGCGTGCTTCAGCGACTGCATCGCATGGCCGCACTTGCCCAGATCCTTCTCCTCGACGTAGATGCGCAGCAGGACACTGCGTCCGCACACGGTGGTAAAGGTATCTTCCATGTGCGCCAGGTCACCGGCTACCAGGGCGAACAGGTATGCCGGCTTGGGGTAGGGATCTTCCCACACCACGCGGTGCCGACCGTCAACCAACCCGGACTGCGCCGTGCGGTTGCCGTTGCTCAGCAGCACAGGATAGCGATCGGCGTCCGCGTCGATAGTGACGCTGAAGACAGACATGACGTCTGGCCGGTCCAGGAAATAGGTAATCTTGCGGAATCCCTCGGCCTCGCACTGGGTGCAGAACATGGCCCGCGACTTGTAAAGGCCCTCCAGCGCCGTATTGTCCTGCGGTCGGATGCGGGTCGTGGTCTGCAGATCGAATGCCTCGGGCAGATCGGTCAGGGTCAGTACCGCCGCGTCCGCGGTGTACTGCGTTGCGACAAGCGGTTCGCCATCCAGCGCAATAGACACCAGCTCGAGTTCCTCGCCGTGCAGGCGCAGGGATGTCGCCGTTGACCCCGCACGCCGGACCAGGCGCAGCGTCGCGTGCACCAGGGCAAAGTCCTCGTAGAGCTCGAAATGCAGTCGGGTTTCCGGGATCAGGTATTCCGGGGGCTGGTAATCCTTGAGGTGGATGGCCTTTGGCTGGGCATCGCGCATGGCGTTCAGTTCTCCCTGGTCGTGGTCAGTTGTAGGCGGTAGCCGCCATATTTACGCATGTTTATCACGCCGGTATCGAATATCAGGTACTGCCCCTTGATGCCGAGCAGGGTCCCGCCAATCTCCGGTGTCCGGTCCAGGTTGAAGGACTTCACCTTGATCGGATATTCCAGCACGGGATAGGTGATGCGGGTCTCCTGCGCATCGGCCAGCGGCTGTATAGCATTGATGCCATGCGTCGCCTGCAGCGCCGCGATATCATCCGCGCACTCGGCCATCAGCACATCCCGCGCCGCCGCCAGATCGCGCACCTCGCCAGCCCCCTTGAGCATGGCCTGCCAGTTTGTCTTGTCGGCAACGTGACGGGCAAAGACGGTCTCCACCAGACCCGACTGCAGCCGATTGCTGACGCGGAACACCGGCAGCGCCTGAGTCGCGCCCTGATCCATCCAGCGCGTGGGTACCTGGCTGCCGCGGGTTATACCGACCTTGATCCCGGAGGTGTTGGCCAGGTACACCACATGATCGATCATGCAGTTCGCCTCGCCCCATTCCGGTTCGCGGCAGGTCCCCGAAAAAAAGTGGCAGGTCTCGGGCTTGACGATGCAGCTGTCGCAGCGGGCGAGGCGCTTGAAACAGGGATAACAGTAGCCCTGGCTGAAGCTCTTCTGCGTTTTTCTGTCGCAGTGGATGCAGTGAATCTGGCCGAGGAAGGACAGCTGCAGAGGGCGGCCGATCCAGTCGTTGAGCCGTGTCTCGGAATCGCCCAGGGGCAGCCGGTACTGCACAGTATGCGCCAGTTCCGTGCGCATTTTGCGCACGCCACCGAAGGCCAGAACATTACTCATCACCGCGGGTCCTGCTGTCCTGCCAGCGCAGGGGCTGGTTAGCGGCAGCGCCGGGCTGCGTCGCGCCGCCCTTGCGGCCCCGATCGATAAAGCCGACGCGCTCCTCCGGGGGCAGATTGCGCTCTCCCCAGGCGATGATCGCGTTCAGGCAGTGCTCGCGCTGCCCGGCAGTGACCTCGCGGCCATCCGGCCATCTACCGGTCTCGACGGCTCGCTTCAGACGCTGATAGACATCCGGCGTCAGGCTGTCGACCAGCTTTTCGTACTCATCCATGCAATGTCCGTGTGATTCCCCGCGGGTGACGCAGTATAGCGGCCCGGGTCAGGCTTTGCCGAGCCGCAGCGAGGCAAGAGCGGCGATGGCGCCCAGGGCACCACCGGCAAGCAAACCGCCGACATGCGCCGCATTGGCGATCGCCCCGAAGCCCAGCACCTCGATGACGCCGAACAGACAGATCAAAAGCCAGCCAATCATTAACAGCATCAGCCCCGGCGGCGGCGCAAACGACCAGCGCGGCTGCAGACGTGCCGCGACCCAGCTGAAACCCAGCAGTCCGTAGACCACCCCGGACATGCCGCCGAAAATACTGGGCCCGCCGGCGACATACTGGCTGGTGTTGGAAACTATGGCGATCACCAGAAACAGGAGCAACAGCGAGCGGCTGCCGAGCGTGCGTTCTACCCGGTGCCCGAACTCCCAGGTCCAGAGCGCGTTGAATACGATATGCAGCCAACTGAAGTGCAGGAACACCGGTGTCACCAGGCGCCAGTATTCACCGTTCATGCCAGCAAATGAGGGTCCGGTGCGGCCGATATCGAACGGCAGATAGGTGAAAGTGGCCACCCAGCGCAGGGGCATATTGAAATACACCAGAAAAAAACCGGCAGCGGACAGCAACAGCAGGCCCGCCGTCACCGGCACCGGCCGCAGGGCTGCGAGAAGGTCTCCCATGTTCACTCCACCAATGCGTTGCTCCAGTGCAGTTTGTCTCTGCAGCTGGCATAAAAACTGTGTCCAAGGGGATGCAGCAGCGTCAAGCGCTCCGGCTTCTTGGAAATTACCACGGCATCCCCGGGTCGTGCCGTCATGTTGACCTGACCGTCGCAGGTCACGGGTGGGTGGATGCGATTGCGCGACAGGACATCGAGACGAATCTCACTGCTGCCTTTTACCACGATCGGCCGGCTGCTAAGCGCATGCGGGAACATCGGCACCAGCACGATGGCGTCCAGCGACGGATGCATGATCGGCCCGCCGCCGGACAGCGCGTAGGCGGTAGACCCCGTCGGGGTCGAGACAATCAGGCCATCGGCACGCTGGCGGTAGACAAACTCGCCATCAATGGATAACTCGAACTCTATCATCTGTGCCGAGGTGCCGGAGTTGACCACGACATCGTTCAGGGCATCGGCGTGGGCGATGCCTCTGCCCTCGCGCTCAACCGCGACGTCCAGCAGGAAACGATCCTCCTCCGCGTAGTCGCCGTTCAGCACCGACGGCACCTGCTCTGCCAGCTCGTCGGGACTGATATCTGTGAGGAATCCGAGGCGCCCCCGATTGATCCCCAGCACTGGCGTATTGTAACGCGCCAGCGTGCGCGCCGCGCTGAGCAGGCTGCCGTCACCCCCGATAACGATGACCAGATCCGCGCGCTCGCCGATCTCATCCCGGGACAGCAGGGGACAATCACGCGATGCAATCGCCCCGAGGCGATCCTCGAGCATGACCGTGCAGCCCCGATCGCAGAGCAGCGCAATAAGCTCGTCTACCACGCCCTGCAGGCCTTCCTGGCGACTGCGCCCCACCAGACCGACGCGCTGAAACTTTTTTGCCATGCCCTGCTTCCCCCGAGATTCGGCCCGAGTATACCTGCCCTGGACCATTGAACCCATGACGCACTGACGCCCTGGTGCACTGAACCCTTTGTGCACGGAACCCATGGCACACTGAACCCCTGGTGCACTGAATCCATGGTGCACTGAATCCATGGTGCACCGAATCCATGGTGGACTGAATCCCTGGTGCACTGAATCCTTGGTGCACCTAACCCCCGTGCCAGAATCGCGCCGGGGGCCATGCTACTCTTGGCGAGGCTGCCTGATATTGCCAAAGCTATCTGATATAGCCAAAGCTATCTGATCTTGCCGAGGCTATATGAACAGGAGGCGCCGTGGAGGTACCCGGACAACTCGTGCACCCGATGGTTCGGGACCTGGCCTGGGCGGTATTTTCCGACGACCTGATCCTGGCCGATGCGATTGATCCGCAGGTAAATTCGCTGCGGCCCTGCGCACTGTCCGAGCTGACCCCGACGCGACTCGCCTGGCTGCAGGCACTGGACAGGTGCCCACGGCCGCTGATGAATCACGTTGGAACCCGCAGCCAGCAGCGCCTGGGCCTGTATTTCGAGTCATTGTGGCATTTTTTCCTGCGTGCCGATCCCGCGGCGGAGTTGCTGGCACACAACCTGCCAGTGCGCGAGGAAGGCCGCACCGTGGGTGAGTTCGACTGCCTGTACCGCTGCCGCGACAGCGGCGAGACGGTGCACCTGGAGCTGGCGGTGAAATTCTACCTGTACACGGGGCCGGGCAGCGGCGGTACCGGCGACGACCGCGCTGACTGGCTGGGTCCTGGGCGCCGCGACCGACTGGACCATAAACTGTCGCACCTTGCAGAACACCAGACC
>JBHEPQ010000263.1:0-12043 GCA_046260215.1 Chromatocurvus sp. | reverse complement strand
CTTTTGTCCTCTTGACCACCCGGGCGTCATTGCGCAGCCTGGATGCCAGCGTTCTGGACGCAGCGCGTATTCTGGGCTTGTCCCTGGGCATGAGCCTGTGGCGAGTGGTGTTGCCCCGGGTGCGCAACGGCATCGCCGCCGGCGCCCTGTTGGTAGCTCTTTATACGCTGTCGGATTTTGGCACCCCGGCGATCATGGGCCTGGATACCTACACACGGATGATCTTCGTCGAATACAACGCCTTTGGGCTCAGCCAGGCGGCTATGCTTTCAGTGCAGCTAGCGGTGATTGTAGGACTGGTCCTGTTTATGGAAACCCGGGTGCGCACGGCGCTCGAACGTCCGGGTCGGGTCCCGGTGCTGCGAGTCGGCGCCGTGTCTGCGGCGGCCAGTATGCTGTGCGTTACTGTTATCGCGGGGCTGGCGCTGTTACTGCCTGTGCTCGTGTTCGGTTTATGGCTGTTGAGGGAGGGAGCGGGAGATTTCAACATCAGCTACGCCTGGAACTCCGCTTATGCCGCTGCCCTGGCGGCACTCGGTGCCGTTCTGCTGTCTGTGCCCGTGGCCTACGCAGCGGTGGCGGGACGGGCCGGGCGAGTGATGGAGCGCCTCACCTACTTCGGCTTTGGCCTGCCGGGTATCGTGATGGGTACCGCGCTGGTTTACGCAGGCCTGCAGCTACCCGCGCTATACCAGACCCTGGCACTGCTTGTGCTGGCCTACACGTTGCGCTTTCTGCCCCTCGCCGTCAGCAACGTGCGCGCCACGGCGGAACGTCTTGATCCGCAGTTGGTTCAGGCCGCCCGCACCCTTGGGGCGTCGCCGGCTGAAGCATTTCGACGCATCAGCCTGCCCCTGTCAGCCCGGGGCGTGGTGGCCGGCGCGGCACTGGTCTTTCTCGAGGCGATGCGCGAGCTGCCCGCCACGCTGCTGTTGCGTCCCACTGGCTTTGAAACCCTGGCGACGCATCTGTGGCGAGTCTACGAAGCCGGCTATTTCGGCCGGGGCGCCGTCCCCGGGCTACTGTTGATCCTGTTGTCGATGTTGGGCCTGGCGCTGCTCCTGGCCGGTGAAAGCCGCGCTGAAACAGCGACTCCCGGCGCAGGAACCCCGCGTGCTTGAGGTTCGCCATCTCGCCGTCGCTTACGGCGGAACGCCCGTGGTGACGGATGTCAGTTTCGAGCTCGCAACGGGCGAGATTCTCATGCTCGTGGGTCCCACCGGCTGTGGCAAGACCACCATCCTGCGCGCACTCGCAGGCCTGGTTCCGCCGAGTGCCGGAGAGATCCGCATCGGCGCCCGGCGCATCGACCCCGGGCATCCCGTGCCACCCGAGAAACTCGGGGTGGGCATGGTGTTCCAGGACTTTGCGCTGTTTCCTCATTTGAATGTGGCGCAGAACATCGGCTTTCGGCTGCAAGACCCGGAGCCAGGCCGGCGCTGGATCGAGCGCCTGGGCCTGGTGGGGTTGCAGGACGCCATGCCTGAGAATCTCTCCGGTGGCCAGAAGCAGCGGGTCGCCCTGGCCCGGGCCCTGGCCCATGAACCTTCCCTGATGTTGCTGGACGAACCGCTGTCGAACCTGGATGCAGCCCTGAAAGACACGCTCCGCTGGGAGATTCGCGATGCGCTGCGCGTCGCGGAGTTACCCGCTGTCTGGGTCACCCATGACCAGGCGGAAGCGCTTTCTGTCGGCGACCGGGTGGGCATACTCAACGATGGGCAACTGGAGCAGCTGGATTCCCCCGAGCGCTGTTTTTGCCTGCCACGTACGCGCTTCGTGGCCCGGTTCCTGGGCGAAGGGACGTTTCTTCCCGGTCACCTGGCGCAAGGTGAGGTGCGCACGCGCCTGGGTTCGGCGCCCGGCGCTGCGGTCAACGGTGCCAGTGGCGACGTGGATCTGCTGGTGCGCCCCGACGACGTGTCTCTGCAGCCGGCCGCAGCACAGCAGGGCAACGGCCATATCGAGTCGGTGCGTTATGAGGGGGGCTCCCGCCTTTATGGCGTGCGACTGGAGGATGGTACCCGCCTCATGGTGCGGGTCAGTCACGAAATCCGTCTGCAGGCGGGGGACCGGGTGCAGCTCGCTCTCAGCAGCACGCATCCGTTGGCGGCTTTTGATCGAGGCGCAGCGCCGGTGGGCGGCCTGACGTCGTAGCCTGCGCGGCTTTTTTACGAGACGCCAGCGGTGATTGGCAAGTCCCGATAGCGCCTGGGGCGAGCCGCAATATGGCAGGCCTCGGCTTGATTTACAGGGATACATGGTGCCCGGAGCCGGACTTGAACCGGCACGCCTGCAATAGGCGGGAGATTTTAAGTCTCCTGTGTCTACCAATTTCACCACCCGGGCCCGGGCAATCACTGTCTCATTGAGAGTACCACAGCTCGCTTCCCAATCGACACGCCTGAACCGCTCGCGGAAGCCGCCCCGTGATAACCTGGGACCTGGAGCTTGAGGTGTCAGGTGATTACACGGTGTTGAAACGGCTGGCCTGGCTGGTGTCGGCAATTCTGGCAGTGCTGCTGGGCGGCGTATCTGTTTTGCTGCTGTCGGATAATGCCTTATTTGCCCTTGTCGATAAGGTACTCCCCACGATCACACCGTACCGGATCACGCTAAAGAACCCCCGAGTACTCTGGCGCGAAGGTCGACTGGACATTGTTACCCTGCAGGTACACCAGCCCGGCAGCGACGGTCCGCCGCGAGTGGGAAGCAGCCGAATAGAGCTGAACAGTGAACTCACGGCGACAGATGAGAGCATGAATTATCAGTTCGACCTGCATGCTGATTATGAACGCGTCCAGGACTTTCTTGGCGCCATCGAGCAAGACGCCTAACCTTTTTCCGGCACTCTCACTCTCGATGGCACGCTTGTCGGCAATCTCGAGCACTACGAGTTGGCTGTGCGTCAGCGGAGCTGGATAACGGCGATGAATATAACTTCACCGCGTCGGGCACTGTGAGCAAAACACAGCAGGAGGCTGCCCGTCTGGACGTGAACGCATGCGGACGTGTGGCATCGGAAGAGCGACTGTTCGACATTGCCGAGATCGATGCCGGGGAGATCGGCGCTGTTCCGCTAACGGCTTTTTTTCGTGCCTGAGCTGCTGCTGCGCCTGTTTGGCCTGGGACCGAACGCAGAGGGGCGCGTGCAATCATGCTCGGTTGATGGGTGAAGCGCTGGCTTCAGCCCCGGCGATCGCATGCTAAACTGCCCACAATATCTCGGGTCCAACCGGAGCTTTTTATCAATGGCGTCAGACCGCGGGGAGTTCAGTTCACGGTTCGGATTTATCATGGCTGCCGCCGGCAGCGCGGTCGGCTTAGGTAACATCTGGGGTTTTCCGACTCAGGCGGCCAGCAATGGCGGAGCTGCATTTCTCATTGTCTATCTCTTGCTGGCCTTTGTCCTCGCCTATCCCGTTCTTATGGCCGAGCTGATTATCGGGCGTCACGCGCACGCCAATGCCGTGCGCGCCCTGCAAACAATCGCCAGCAGGCCCCTGTCGCGGCGCGTGGGTGCAGCTGCTGGTGTTGTGGGGCTGATCGTCGCCAGCTTCATACTGAGCTTCTATGCCATTGTCGCGGGCTGGATGCTGGCGCACTGCCTTGGCTCCCTCGCCGCACTGGCAGGTGCGCACGGTCTTCAGGCATGGCTGACCGGTTTCTCTCTCGGGCGCAACGCATTATTCATGCTGGTATTCATGACCGCTACCGCCGGCATTATTTCCGCCGGTGTACACCAGGGCATAGAGCGCTGGTCGAGTCGGCTCATGCCGATTCTGCTGGTGACAATGCTCATACTGGTACTCTATGTCCTGACCCTGGATGGCGCGATGGATGGGCTGCGCGTGTATTTGCTACCCGATTTTTCAGCGGCGCTCGCGCCCAGCCTCGTGATCAAGGCGATGGGCGCAGCGTTCTTTTCATTGTCACTGGGCGTGGGCACAATGCTGATTTATGGTTCCTACCTGAGTGACAGCGAGAGCCTGCCGTTGGTCGGCGGTCTGGTCACCGGTGTCGACATCGGCATTGCTGTGCTCGCCGGGTTTCTTGTACTGCCCTCCATGTACGTGGCTCTGCACAGCGGCGTGGGGATTTTCACGCCCGCAGGCCAGCTGATATCCGAGGACACATTGATTTTCACGGTGCTGCCCGAGCTGTTCGCAACAATGGGTTTTGCCGGGATTTTCGTGTCACTGCTGTTCTTTTTCCTCATGGCGATCGCGGCATTGACTTCCTCGATCTCCATGCTGGAGCCACCGGTCGCCTACGCCATCGAGGAGCACGGTCTCAGCCGTCACCGTGCTGTCGCGTTGATCTCGAGCATCATCGTGCTGATCAGCGGCGCGATTCTCCTCAATTTTGAGGAGCTGTTCGGTCTCGTGATCGCGGCGACTACACGCTATAGCCAGCCCTTACTGGGTCTTGTTTTCTGTGTGTACGTTGGCTGGGTATGGCATAGAAATGGGCTGCTGAAAGAACTGCAGCGCGGCGCGGCAGGTGTAGAACACACGCTGTTCTGGCGTATCTGGCCGTGGCATGTGCGCTTCGTCTGTCCGCTTATTATCGCCGCTATATTCCTGCAGAATCTTCTTCCCTAGAGTTTGCATTGCTCGACATGTTAAGTTGCACCGTTGCCACGGCTGTTTGGACCTGAGCCCATGACCAAGTTCCTGTTCGTGTTCGGCGCAGTACTGCTTACGCTGTTTGGTATCGAGATGCAGCAGTCAGTGCAGATCCACGCCATACAGCCTTTTACCGCTGTCCTCGCCGATATCAGCGCAGCGCTTATCATGCCGTTCGATGACGCGGTGTCGGCCGCCGGCAGAATCATCCGCCACACCGACAATCAATTTGCAGTCTCCATTGAGGCGGGCTGCAACGGTGTCGAGGCGGCGATTGTTCTGATCGCCGCGGTTGTTGCCTTCCCGGCCCGGGTGTCGCAGAAAGTGGCAGCCATTGTCATCGGGTTTCTGGCGATACAGGCGATGAATATTCTGCGGATCATCAGCCTCTTCTACCTTGGACAGTGGCGCATGGATGTATTCAGCTGGAGCCACCTGTATCTATGGCCCGTGCTTATTATGCTCGATGTACTCATCGTCTTCCTGCTCTATCTCCGTTATCTGGCGCGTTCCAACGTTGAAACGGCAGTCGCCACATGAGGCCCAATCCGGCAACAACGCCCGCGCGCTTTTTTGGCCTTGTCCTGCTGCTGATACCCGTTACCTTCGTCGCCTGGTACGCTTTGGGTTCATTGCTTGCGGCACCGGCTGTCTGGCTGTCTTCACTGGTGCTGGAAAACTGGTTCCCGGAACTTATTGCCTCGGTCACGCTGCAGGATACGCGAATGATGGTGATGGCCACCCTCGGCGAGGTCAACGGCCGTTTTCTGCCGGCAGAGGAAGCCGGGTATCAATTGGGGTTGCCGGTGGATACGCGTGTGCTTACCTATTGCATTCCGTTTTATGCGGCTTTGCACTTCGCCACGCCGATGCCGGGAAGCTGGGAGCGTTTTGCCCGGGCACTCCTTGTGCTCTGGGTTCTGGTGATCCTCGGGCTGGTGACCACGACGCTGAAGAATTTCATGCTGACTTTCGGCGAGCGCCTCCTCTCGCTGCCTCAGTCACCGCCGGCAGACGTGATCGCGCTTGCTTACCAATTCAACACGCTTATCGTACCGCCGCTGGCGCCCATTCTTCTATGGGGCCTCGCGGTGCGCGAGACCCCGGTGATGCGCAGCCTTTTTCCAGCTGCCCTGGCCCATTCATCGTCATCCGAAAGGGATGAAACGGACAATCAGGTCTGAGAGCTTTCTGCTGTCGCGGAGGCATCAGCGTCGCGATCAGCGCCGGGAGCGCAGCGCCACGGACGGTGATCACAGACCTCGATGTTCGGGCAGTCCCGGGTACAACCACGGCAGGGCAGGACGTCGCTACTTTTACTGTCAGGCTGCATTGCCCACGCCCTCCGTTCGCTTTTTCCGCAGCAGTGTCTGGAATTCCTCGCCGCGCTCCTCAAGTACCGCCTGCATTGCTTTTTCCATCAGGTGCCGAGCCTGGCCGGTGTAGGCGTAGATGCACGAGTGCACGGCGGCATCGTGCCAGTTTTCCACGGAGCAGGAAGAAGAATAGGCCTCGAAGTTTGCCAGTGCAGTGATAAGATCTGAGATGTGACGTGGGCATTCGCAGTCGAGTGTGCTTTTCAGCTGGCGGGCTGCCAATAGCTCATTTTCGTTAAACTGCCGCGGCTGCGCATGCATCAGCTCTCCGAGGTTGCCCTCCCCCAGGCTGGCGGCTTTTTCAGCGAGCCCCCGGGTTATCTCGAACGCCAGATACGATGGATCCGGCGGGAAACTGGTGGTTGCATGTCCCCTGGATTCCAGCTCCGCCAGCCACCGGTCATTCCCGAACTGGTAGGAAACAATGACCTTGCGCGCCTTGAAATGGTCGGCAACCGCCTGCAACATATTGACATTGCCACTGGCAAGATTGGGACACTCGATGACGAGCGTATCGACTTCTTCGAGCCCTGACTGGTCCTGGGGAACAAAATCTCCCAACGCCACCCGGGCGAGGCGGGCATCAACCCCGGCGATACAGCCTTGATGGGCATCCAGCCAGTCGCAGAGCTGTCTGCCGATAAACATCGCGCGTGGCTTGCGCTCGGGCAGAGATTCGCGCCCGGATCGGCCTCGGTTGCGCACCAACAACTCCAGAGTCTTGCGCTCCGTGTTTGCTATCTCGCCAATGCGGGAGCCGGCGGCGACAAGCGCCGCGATGAGTTGCAGATGCTCCAGATCTGACTGCGTGTACTGACGCCGTCCCGTGGCCGACTTATGACTGGCGCCGAGTCCGTAACGCCGCTCCCAGACACGAAGCGTATCCGGTTTGAGCCCAGTGAGCCTTGCGACCGTACCAATACCGTAAAGAGGACGTGTTTCCAGATTCGATTGCTGCATGTGACTTACACTCCTTGATTGATTTTGGACAAGATACGCGACAAAAAATGAACTAGATAGGGTAATGTTAGTCGAATGTTTATATTTTGTCGCGCTTTAACATAGACAATTAACCAGAAAACCTGTCCAAAAGTATAAGAACACACGTATATCTGGACAAACTAGCCGAGAAAGCGAGGTGTTCGGTGGAGACATTTGTAGTGGACACAGAAGAGAAGGATCTTGAGCGTTTGTTTGCAGAGGCGCGTCGGTATCCGCTGTTGACGGCCACGCAGGAGCGTGAGGTCGATATCAACAAGTGGGCTGCGGTGAAGGGTCTGCAGGATCTTTTCGCACGCGACCCGGCGGCGCGGCACTATATGCTCGAGTGGGCGGGTAATTGTTCTGTCACGCCTCTGGATATAGCCCGGTTCGATAATCGCGAGCATCACTTCATTCTTCGACGGGAGCTGGCGGAGTTCCTGACGGGTGGATCGGCCAATGCGGCCATGACCGCCTTTGAAGCAGGCCTCATAAAGGCGCGCTCAGAACGGCATCTTGCCAAGCTGATAGACAATCTGGCATTGCCTGCCAGTCTCACGGTGGGGCTCGCCGGTGTGATCCTGCGCAAAGCGGGACAGCCTGTCGCGTGCAGTGTTGCGAACGCCCTGGAGGACTGGCAGCGCAGCTGGCAGCGAATCGATTCCCGGGCACGGCCGGCACTCGATGATACTTCCAGCATGACGATGCAGGGACTGCTGGACAAGTACACAGACGCGCGCGATACCCTGACCATGCACAACCTCCGTCTGGTGTACTCGATCGCGGGCCGGCACAGGGGGCGCGGTGTAAACTTTCTCGACCTTATCCAGGAAGGTACGCTGGGCCTGATTCGCGCCGCTGAAAAATACGATTACCAGAAAGGTTTTCGCTTCAGTACCTACTGCTTCAACTGGATTACGCAGTCGGTGCGCCGGTATGTCGGCGACTCCGGGGGCATGATTCGCTACCCGACCCATGTTCAGGAGCAGGTCAGCAAACTGTATCGCATCAAGATCAACGAGGTGGCACGCACCGGCATTGAGCCCGGCGATGAAGAACTCGCGAAGGCGGCAGGTCTGTCCCTGGACAAGACACGCCAGCTTCTGCAGCTGCGCAACCTCGGCGTGTCACTGGATACGCCTCAGTATGAGGACGACGATGCGACGCTCCTCGATTCCATGCCGGGTGGCCCCTTCCAGGGTACCGAGTCAGAGGCAGAGTCCGATTCACTGCACGAACGACTGCTTCAGGAGATTACTGACCTGGAGCCCGCTGAGCGGCAGGTAGTCATTGCGCGTTGGGGGCTGCACGAGGGACCGCCACTGTCGCGGGCAGAAATAGCCGACAAAATGTCGGTGAGCAGGGAGTGGGTGCGGCAGCTGGAGCGATCGGCACTCAACAAACTGAGTCACAACCAGAACGTGCAGACCGCGTTTGAGGACTATACGGCGCTATCAAGCTGAAGCGCCGGCCGACGGTCCTACCGCGCAAGGATGGCGTGCAGGGCCGTATCAATAGTTGGATAGGTAAACGTGAAGCCATTCTGTGTCAGGCGATCGGGGAGAACACGCTGTCCGTGAATCAGCAATTCATCGGCCATTTCACCAAGCATTATGCGCATGACCGGAGCGGGCACAGGAGCGGTAAACAGTGTTTTCTTAAAAGCCTTAATGGCGGCGCACATGTCTTTGCTGGTTACGGGCTCCGGCGCGGTAATATTGACCGGACCGCTGATATCCTGGTGTTCGATCAGGAAGTCCAGTGCCGCTACCACATCCTCGCGATGAATCCAGCTCAACCATTGTCGCCCGTTGCCAATCCAGTTGGCTACGCCGAAGCGGAAGGGCCGGTAAAGCTCTTCGAACGCACCGCCGCCCGCATCCAGTACAACGCCGAAGCGCGTCAAACAGACTCGAGTTCCCAGTGCCTCAGCGTTTTGAGCGGCGGCTTCCCATTGCTGACAGAGCTCCGCCGAGAAGCCCTCACCCGGCCCTGCTGTCTCCGTGACCGGCGAATCGCCATGTCCGTAGAAGCCGATGGCGCTGGCGTTGAGCAACAGCGACGGCGGGTTTTGCAGCCGCTGCATACAGGCGATCAGATCGGCGGTGGTGTCCAGGCGAGAGTCGACGATTTCCCGTTTGTAGGCCGGCGTCCAGCGCGACCCTGCCAATGATGCGCCGGCAAGGTTAATGGCAATATCAACCTGCTCGCTGCTGATCAGCTCATTCAGGTCCTGGACATAGCGACAGGTTTCAGTGTCGACATGCGGGGAACGCGACAGAATCGTAAGTCGGTGGCCGCGCGTCACAAGGTGGGGGACAAGGGCCTCGCCGATAAAACCGGTCCCGCCCGTCATCAAGATATGCATCGATAAGGTGCCTCGCAGCAGAATTGGAGTTGCTGGTATGTTCTGTACGCCGGCCACTCACTTCAGATCAAAAAGTGGACACGAGGCGCACTCCTCATGCAGAAACCGTATCATGACCCCATGAAATGCTCCATGACTTCAGCCCAGGATTCCCTACACGCGTTTGTTCGCCAGAACCCCAGGCTCGTTGTACTGACGGGCGCGGGCATCAGCGAGGGATCGGGTATCCCAACCTATCGTGACGGCAACGGTACCTGGCTACGCAATGACCCCATCACTCACCAGGACTTTACCGGCTGCGAGCAAAAGCGGCAGCGCTACTGGGGTCGTTCCCTCATAGGATGGCCGGGAGTGAGAGATGCTCTACCCAACGCCGCACATCATTCACTTGCGGCACTGGAGCGGGAGGGGCACGTGGAGCTTCTGATCACGCAGAATGTTGACCGGCTGCATCAGCGTGCCGGCAGTGGCGCGGTGGTCGACCTGCACGGGCGACTCGACCGCGTTATCTGTCTGGACTGTCAGTCTTTCTCGCACCGGGAAGTCATGCAACAACGTCTCGAAATCAACAACCCCCACCTGTCCGGTCTTTCTGCCGATGTGCGACCGGACGGTGATGCCGATCTGACCGGTGAACAGGTCGAGTCGGTGATTGTCCCCGACTGCGAAGCCTGCCGGGGCACCTTGATGCCGGATGTCGTTTTTTTCGGTGGCTCGGTGCCTCGCGATCGGGTTGCCCTCTGCTCCGATGCCATCGCTCGCGCCGACGCGGTGCTGGTCATCGGCAGTTCACTGCGCGTGTTCTCGGGTTATCGCTTTTGCCGCGGCGCGGCAGAGGCTGGAAAACCGGTCGCCATCATAAATCCAGGCATTACCCGGGGCGACCCACTGGCGACGCTCAAGCTGTCATACCCTGTCGAGGCGTTGCTACCATCACTGCTGTCAGCCATGTCGGTCGGGCGGATTAGCGAGTGCCGTACCGACACAGGCACCAACACACATTCCCCAGCGAGAGAACAATAGCGATGGTGCCACCTCTGATCTTCTGGTTCCGCCAGGATTTGCGCACGGTCGATCTGCCCGGCCTGAATGCCGCTGCAGCGACTGGCCGTCCGGTGCTTGCGTTGTATATTCTCGACGACAAGACACCCGGTGACTGGGCGCCGGGAGGGGCCGCGCGCTGGTGGCTGCATCATAGTCTTGCCGCACTGGCACAGGATCTGCGCGAGTGCGGAACGGAGCTACTGCTACGACGCGGCGGCAGCGCAGCCGTGTTGAACGACATCATCGCGGAAACCGGTTCCGATACGGTTTACTGCTCGCGCCAGTACGCGCCCTGGGCCGCGCAGCTTGAACAGTCACTGCACTCGGATTTCGAATCCCGCGGTATCGAATTCAAGCGTTTCCCGGGCCATCTGATGCACGAGCCGGGGAGCGTCCGTACCGGCGCCGGCGACCCCTTCCGGGTTTTTACGCCGTTCTGGCGCGCCTGTCGCGCGTTGCCCGAACCACCGGAGCCGAAGTCATTGCCCGCAGACGCACTCTGGCACACACCCCTGCCGCAAAGCGGCGACCTGGCAGACTGGGGCCTGCTTCCGCGCGAACCCGACTGGGCGGCGGACTGGCCAAACCACTGGCAACCGGGGGCCGAGGGCGCCCGGCAGCGCCTGCGGCGCTTTCTCGACGAGCATCTTTCTGGTTACGCCGACAACCGTGACTTCCCCGGCGAACCCGGGACCAGCAGGCTCTCGCCGCACCTGCACCACGGCGAGATTTCACCGCGGTCCGTCTGGCACGCGACCCGGGAATTCACCGCCGAGCAACCGGCCTCACGGGACGCCGCCGATAAATTCCTCGCCGAACTTGGCTGGCGGGAATTCTCCTATCATCTGTTGGCTTTTTTTCCTGAAATCCCTGAAAAATCCTTCAAGACGGCGTTCGAGGAATTTCCCTGGTCCGGCACACAGGCACAGTTGAAAGCCTGGCAACGGGGACAGACCGGGTACCCAATCGTCGATGCGGGCATGCGCGAACTCTGGGCCACAGGCTACATGCACAACCGGGTGCGGATGGTGACGGCGTCCTTCCTGACCAAGCACCTGCTGATTGACTGGCGTGCCGGTGAGCGCTGGTTCTGGGACACACTGGTGGATGCCGATCTGGCGAGCAACAGCGCCGGCTGGCAGTGGGTTGCGGGGTCGGGTGCGGATGCCGCGCCCTACTTTCGAATTTTCAACCCCACCACACAGGGAGAACGATTCGATCCCGCTGGCGAATATGTTCGCCACTGGGTTCCCGAACTCAGGAATGTTCCCGATAAACATCTGCATAAACCCTGGGATGCGCCACAGGCGGTGCTGCGTGATGCCGGCGTCGAGCTGGGAGATGACTATCCCGAGCCGATCGTGGAGCATCGTGGCGCCCGTGAGGCCGCCCTCGCGGCCTACGGACACATCAAAGGGAAATAGGAAAGATCAGTCAGGCGTTTCGCGAATCCACGCGCCCTCGCCCGGCCTTGACACGAGCGCGACGTGTCTTGCCATCAAGACGGCGTTTTTTGGATGCCAGCGTTGGCCGCGTCGCCACGCGTTTCTTGCGCGGCATATTGCTGCGGCGAATCAGCTCCGCGAGCCGCTCCATTGCGTCTTCCCGATTACGCGCCTGACTGCGGAAGCGCTGCGCCTTTATCG
>JBHEPQ010000257.1:0-4767 GCA_046260215.1 Chromatocurvus sp. | reverse complement strand
CAGCGTATGTTCGGGACGGAGGGTGTCTACCCCTACCTGGCAGAGTATCTGCCGGGCAGTCCTGCGGCGGCTTATCGGCTGCGGCCAACAGTGGTAGCGCCAGGCGAAGGTGGCGTCGAACGTTTTAAGGTCGCCGGTGGCGTGACGATCAGCGCGATATCGGTAGAACACGGGCCGCTGCCGGCGCTGGCCTGGCGCGTGGAAACACAGGACTGCGCCATCACTTTAACCGGTGACGGCAACGGCGAAAAGAAGGGGCTCTCGGCGCTTGCCCATGATACTGATCTGCTTGTGGCACACCTGGCGATAGGCGAAGATGCGGGCAGGATAGCGCGTCGCCTGCACATGCCGCCCTCGAAGATCGGAGAAGTCGCCGCCGAAGCCCGGGTCGGCAGTATTCTACTGGCCCATCGGATGCGTCGCACAGACGGTCGCGAGGCGAGGGTCCGACGAGAGATAGCACGTCACTATAAAGGAGAAGTGCAGCTTGCACAGGATGGAACGCGCAGGGAAGCCTGCCCCTGAGAATCCTGCCCCTGAGAATCCTGTCCCACGTTCTCAGCGCCGACCGGGGTCGCTACCGGTTTGCCTGCTGGTCATTCTGCTTTCGGCGTGCCAGGCCACTACCCGAGGGCCCGCATCCGATGCCTCCCGGCAGACCCATGCCTCATGTGACGCGCTGTTTCACACCATGGACAGGCTGGTCAGGGAGAGCGGAGCGACGCGATCGTTCCCGCATCGCATTAACGGTTTTCCCTATCTGCGCAGCACGCGCTTGCTCGCGAGCTTCCGCAACGACGTCGACAGTGACACGCGGATGTCGGCCTGGCTTGACCACCTCGGCGCAGCAGACAGGCAGGCCAGACGCAGTGAACTGGCGCAATTGCCCGCGACGGCGAACAGGCAGCTGACCCGGCTTGCAACTGATAGGGCGCTACCCTCGGGTCCGACCAGCGATGCGGAATCCGAAACGACGGTCGACCGGTGCCGCGCGCTATTGATCGAACGAGATCTCGCAAGTGAGGCCCGTCTGCAACAACTGCGCGATGTGGTGGTGCCAGCCAATGAGTACAGCCTTGTGCAGCGTATTGCCGGCCTGTACCCGCTGGCATCTCTGGGCGTCAGCGCAGGTGTGGCGCGCTGGCACGACGAGGTGCGCCAGACCTACGCGGAGTCGGGCAAGGCCGCGTCGCCCATCGGCGAGCTGCGTCGCTACGCCGCCGCCTTGCCCCCTGATGACTCGGATCGCAGGCCTATCGAGCGCGACGCGCTGGATATCCCGCGGCCCGATGCCCTGCAGCTGGCGGCTCTGTACCGTGCTCATGCACCGGTGTGGGAAATCGATACCGTCAGCGCCGCGGATATTCCCGGCATTCCGGTCTGGAAGCGCGGTGGCAACGAGCCGGGTGTCAGTACAGAAGAAGAGCCCGTGGTCTACCGCTACAGCAGCGTCACGCGCTTCAGAGGCCGGCCCCGTCTGCAGCTGAATTACCTGGTCTGGTTCGATGCCCGACCGGCAAGCGGCCCGCTGGACATGCTTGCGGGGCGACTCGATGGCGTCATCTGGCGCGTGACGCTGGGCGATGATGGCGCGCCGCTGGTCTACGATAGCGTTCACGCCTGCGGCTGCTACCACCTGCTGTTTCCGGTTGGTGACGTGGCGTTGCGGCCAGAGGCGCTGCGCCTTCCCGAGCCACCGCTGGTGCCGACTGCGCTTACTGCACCGCCGCCGGGGACGCGGGTGCACCTGCGCCTGGGCGCAGGCGCGCATTACCTCGAGGGTGTAAGCCACGCGGTTCCCGGCCCCGGGTCGGCCAAGTACCGCTTTGCCTGGCGCGAGGCGCTTTACACGACACCGGTGATCGGCGGTGGCCAGCGCAGTCTGTTCCGCAGGGATGGCCTGATAGAGGGAACCCGTCGCGGCGAACGCTGGTTCCTCTGGCCCACCGGCGTGCGTTCTCCGGGAGCCATGCGGGAGCGTGGCCGTCGCGCCACGGCGTTCATCGGTCGGCGCCATTTTGACGACGCTTTTCTGTTCGACGCGTTGTTTTATTAACGTCCTCGTGCGCAGGGCTCAGCGTTGCCAGCGATGAAACCGCTCTACCAGCCTGAGTAGCCGCTGGGGCGTGCGGGCCTTTTTCCACTCGCCGGCGGCAAACTTGTTGGCCTCTGCCATGGTGGGATAGATGTGGATCGTGCCCAGGATCTTGTTCAGCCCGAGCCCGTGTTTTATCGCCAGCACGTACTCTGCCAACAGGTCGCCGGCGTGGCTGCCAACAATGGTCACGCCCAGAATCCGGTCGGTGCCCGGTACGGTGAGAACCTTCACAAATCCCTGGTCATTGCCATCGGCGATGGCCCGGTCGAGATCGTCGATGCCGTACACCGTCACGTCGTGACGCACCTCCTGCTCCCTGGCCTCCTGTTCATTCAGACCGACCTTCGCGACTTCCGGGCTGGTGAATGTCGCCCAGGGGATGACAGAGTAATCCACCTTGAATTTCCTGAATCGACCGAACAGCGCGTTCACCGCCGCGTACCAGGCCTGGTGTGCCGCAGCGTGGGTGAACTGGAACGGGCCGGCCACGTCGCCGACCGCGTAGATATTGGGCAACCGGGTCTGCAGATAGCCGTTCAGCTTCAGGGTGCCGTTGTTGTTGGTGTCGATGCCAAGAGCCTCAAGGCCCATATCGGCGGTGTTGGGTTTTCGACCCAGAGCGATGAGCACCCTGTCAAAGTCGATGCGCACGGCATCATCGCCATGCTCGGCCCACAGCACGTTTTCACCGTTCTCGATGGCAAACCGGACCGCCTTGTGCCCGGTGAGCAGGTTTACCCCGTCGCATCGCAGGGCCTCCGCCACCAGTGCGGCAGCGTCTTCGTCGTCTTTCGGCAGGACACGCGGCTGCATTTCCACCTGCGTAACCTGTGAGCCCAGGCGCGCGAACGACTGGGCCAGTTCGCAACCGATAGGCCCGCCACCCAGGATCAGCAGCCGGCCGGGGTTCTCCCGCAGTGTCCACAGGGTCTCTGTGGTCAGATAATCGATCTGCTCCAGTCCTGGAAAGGGTGGCACCAGAGGACCGGCGCCGGATGCGATAACAACGTTACGGGTCGTCAGGGTGTGCACGCCGTCGTCGCCGGTGATTTCCACTTCCCAGGGCGAAAGCAGGCGTGCCGTTCCCTGTCGGCAGTCAACGCCAAGCGCCGAATAGCGCGCGACGGAGTCGTGGGGTTCAATCTGTCCGATAACCGACTGGATGCGGTCCATGGTCGCCGCAAAGTCCACCTCGGGCTGCAGCTGGCGTAGCCCGTAGCGCGTGCTGTGGTGTGTCAGGGACGCCACCTCGGCGCTTTTGATCAGCGCTTTCGAGGGCACGCATCCGGTGTTCAGGCAGTCCCCGCCCATGCGGTCCTTCTCCACCAGCGTGACGCTGGCCTTGACTGTCGCAGCGATATAGGCGCTTACAAGCCCGCCTGAGCCCGCGCCGATCACCACCAGGTTGCGGTCAAATCCAGACGGTTTCTTCCAGCCACGATACAGGCGCGCACGCTGCAGCGGCTGCACAATGGCCCGGGCGATCCAGGGCAGCAGGCCGAGCAGGGCGAACGCAACCAGCAGGTCGGCCGACAGGATATCGCCGGTGCTTTCGAGCTGCGCCACCTGAGTGCCGGCATTCACATAGACCGCCGTGCCGGCGAGCATGCCGACCTGGCTGACCCAGTAGTAGGTCCAGGTGCGCAGCGGCGTCAACGCCATCGCCAGGTTGATCAGGAAAAACGGAAATATCGGCACCAGGCGCAGAGTGAACAGGTAAAATGCACCATCTTTTTCGATGCCATCATTAATGGTTTTCAGCTGGGCGCCGAAGCGACGCTGCACGCTGTCCTGAAACAGATAGCGGGCGACCAGAAAAGCCAGCGTTGCGCCGATAGTCGACGCAAACGACACCAGGATCAGACCGGTCGTAAAGCCGAAGATTGCGCCGGCGGCGAGCGTCATGATCGCCGCGCCCGGTATCGACAGCGCGGTGACCACGATATAGACGACCAGGAAGAGGCTCCAGCTCAGCACCGTGTTGTCGGCGTAGAACGCGTGAATCGCCCCCAGCTGCTGCTGCAGGAAGCCGAGGCTCAGGTAGCGTCCAAGGTCGAAAATGATGTAGACGGCGATGGCGATCGCGATGACGCTGGCGATGATCAGTTTCTTGATGATCGGTTTCAAGTAAGTTTTTCCTTATGCTCGGTGAACAGTTCATGCTGCGAATACGCAATTAGAGATGCCTGCAGATGGACGATGTTACAAACGGTCGGCAGGCGATACGTTACCATGGTGGGGCTTGGTGTGCGTGCCTCGACCGGGCCCGCTGCAGTGCCGCAACTTGCGTTGAATCTGGCCCGGCGTCCGACGCGTATCAGCACTGCCGTCGGCATATTTCCGTATTGGGCTTACCATCCTGCAGGCGTATGATGACAGTCTTTCGGACGTGTCGACGCTGATACGTTTTCGGACGTGTCGACGCTGATACGTTTTCTCCTGACACGACGTGACACTGGTAACTCATGAAAAAGCTTCTGTTCGGGCCACGTATGTGGATCATTCTTCTGGCCACATTGCTGGTGTTTGGTGGTCTTTTTAGCATGCAGTGGTATGGCGAAAAGAAGATGAATCAGGCCATGGATAACCGACCCCGGAGCGCGGTAACCATCAGCGCCACAGAGGCCAGGCCTGTCCGCTGGCAGTCAACCGTTGCCGCGGTCGGCACC
>JBHEPQ010000250.1:0-10606 GCA_046260215.1 Chromatocurvus sp. | reverse complement strand
GCACACGCCGCTATGACCGATACATTCCTCGCCCGCATCACGATCCCTGACCACGTCACGTTTGCTGACCTGCACCTCACGCGCGATCCGCAGACCGGCGGAATCGAGTTTGACTGGGCGCCGATCGAGGCGATCTGCGTGGCCAGCGGGCTCAACATCACGTTGCTGCGCGAGTCCGAGGACAACCGGGCCGGGCTCGTCGTTGCCTGGTACGCTGAGCACCTGGCGCGCGGCGGGGCGCGGGATCCGGTGCAGGATGATCTGATCGAGGAGGCGCTGATCGAGGAGGCGCACGGCGAGACGGTCAGCCACCCGCCGGGGCGCGCGTGATGCCGACCTACCGCGCCTACCTGCGCCTGCCTCCGCAGCGGGCGCTGGAGCAGACCACCACCCCACACCGCGACCTGTCGCTGGAGGCATTGCGGCGGATCGTCGCGGCGCACCGGGGCGAGGCGGGCGCGGCCGTGCTGACCTGCGACGGGCGAAATGAGCAGTACATTGATCTGTGCGAGGCGCAGGTATCGGAGCCGCCTGTGCCGTGCTATCACCCGGATGCGGCTATTGCCGTGCCGATCCGGCTGCTCGACGATCTGGCCGGCACCCTCGAGCGGATGCTGGCCGAGTGCCGGACGCATGATCTAGCCGCGGGGGATCTGGTCCGCGAGGCGCGCGGGCGCATCGACATACTGGGCCGCAAAAACCGAGAGACGCCGGCATGACCTGGGACGACCTCTCTGCTGCGCGCGAGCAGATCGGTCTGACCAACCGGCAGATGGCTGCGCTGCTCGGCGTGGGGCTCTCGACCTACGAGGGCTGGGGTTGGCGAGGCAAAGTGCCTCGTTACATCCAGTGCAGCGTCGAGGCCCACTTGGCTCTAAGTGCGGCAGCACTTCATCGGATGATTGCTGAACGTTCCTCGCGTTAATATTGGTTTATTCGCGTTTACTCCTGTTGTTTTGTCTTGCCTTTTCCCGAACGATCTGGACCCATGCGGCAACCTCGTCCAGATCGATCCAATCCTCTCGCGGAGGTCGCGTTCGTTTGTGGCGGGTGCCGGTACCGGTTCGAGGGGCCGCCGGGGCGGGTTGAGTCGTGCCCGGACCAGCCCTGGCATCCACACCGGTACCTGGCCGAGTGTCCGGAGTGCGGGGCGGAGGCGGAGCAGGCGGCCTGGCAGCGGTCGCTGCTGAAGGCCTGGGCCAATGCGACCGGGCCGCGGACGGCCGAGGGGCTGGCCCGGACGGCCGAGAACCTCGAGGGGCACCCGACCCCGGACGAGGCCAAGCTGACGCGGTTCAACGCCATGAAACACGGCCTGTTCGCCCGGACAGCCAAATATTTCCCGGCCAAGCCTGGCAGCTACCCCCATTGCGAGACCTGCGAGCATATGGCCACGCTGGCCTGCATCCCGCAGCGGGCCTGCCTGAAGCGGGCTGAGCTGCTCCTGCAGCACGAGGTGGCGTTCGAGACCGGCGACCCCGGGCTGCTCACGGGGATGCGCGCCGGCACGCAGGCGATGATCCAGGCGCTGATCGACGACATGCTGCTGACGATCGCGATGGACGGCGGGCCGCGCATCAAATCCCCGGAGTGGTACAGCGACAAGGACGGCGGGTTCCACCTGGCGCAATTCAGGGATTTTGCGGGCGAGCTGCAGCAGATCTACAAGCTGGAGGCCCACCCGCTGCTCAAGCACCTGATCGACTACCTCGCCAAGAACAGCATGACGCTGGCCGATCTGGAGATGACGCCAAAGGCGCGCGACGAGCAGGATGCGCTGCGCGGGTACCTCGACAAAGAGAAAGAGGGGCAGTCCTCGACCGATTACCAGCAGAAAATGCTCACCCAACAGCAGAAGCTGCTCGACCTGATCCACGCCGGCATGACGCGGAACGAAAAGGTCATCGATGCCGAGGTGGTCAGCGATGGCTGATCGCGTCTCCCGCTCTCATCGCATCGAGATGCAGCACGTCGCCGAGCGCGAGGTGATGCGCTACGCCGGCGATTACGGGCTCTGGCACAAACACTGCCACAACGTCGACCTCGACCCGGTGCAGGTCCTCAAAATGGCTGAGATGGACCAGTACCGGAACACCATCGATTTCAGCAGCCGGCGCACGGGCAAAACGGCGGTCAAAGAGCTTTACCTGCTGATGCAGAACGCGATCCACGCGGACCAGGAGGTCGGCATCGTCGCGCCGCGCGAGGCGCAGTCGCTGGTCAACCTCGGGTATCACCTCGAGGCGATCCGTCGGTCGGAGATCCTGTCCGCGTATCTCGCCCACAAGTCCGGTCGCACCCAACTGTCGGACACGAAATACGAGTTCATGAACCGCTCCAGGGCCCAGGCCTACGGCATCATGGCCCAGGTCGACGGCGGCGATATGACCGCGGCCTCCCTGGAGGAGGTTGACGACATGCCGAAAGAGCGGCTCTACAGCCGATTTCTCCTCATGCTCGGCTCCACCCGCCGCCTCGGCGCGTCCGCCAGCAGCAAAAACGAACCGCAGATCCGCATCACTGGCGTCTACAAGGGCGCCGACACGCTCACCGAGCTGCTCAACGGCGGCAAATATCACGCGCTTGCAGCGTTCCACGGGGAACGTGCGCGCACCGAGATCCGGCGCATGATCGATGCCGGCTGGATCGCCCCTGAGTCGGTCGAGCTGGAGAACTACCGGTACCCGGTGCCCATCCTGAACGCGCTGAACGCCATCGAGCTGGGGCTGCTGCAGCGGGAATTCATCCTGAACCTGCGCGGCGACCTCTCCGACGACGAATTCACCCGCCAGCTGCTGTGCGTGAACACCACCAGCCGCAACCTGGTCTGGGAGATCTACCTGCGCCAGGCACTCCAGACCGGCCTCAAGGCGCAGCTCACGCTCGCCGAGCCGATGCCCGGCGCGCAGTACCGCAAGCGCGGGCTGATCTCGTTCGGCTACGATCACAGCGGCCACGGAGAAACCCCCGAGTCCTCGCGTTCGGCGCTGGTGGTCGGCGAGCAGATCGGTAACTACACCTGCCCGATCTTCGCGCGCACCTGGCCGCCCGGCACCGACGACGGCGTGGTCAAGCGCGACCTGATCGGCTTCTGGCGGTACTTCATGCCCGACTACGCCCTTGGCGACGCCTACGGCGTGGGCATGCTCACGCAGCTGTGCGACGAGTTGTTCGCGCTGGGCCTCACGACCATCGACCGACGCACCATCGGCGAGGGCGAGAGCACCGCCAGCACCTGGCCGGAGTGGCCGTTCGCACCGCTGCGCTTCGAGGGCATGGTCAAACACCAAATGGCCAGCGCGGTGCGCGCGGTGTTCCACAACCGCCAGGCCGCCGTGCCCTATTTCGAGGATCACGACCTGCATGACGAGGCGACCAAGGACCTGCGCCTGATGGTGCGTCAGCTCCTGAACATCCGCCCTGTCGCCACCAAAACGACCTATGCCAGCTACACCATGGCCAACCGGAAACTCGGCGACGACCTGTTCGACGCGTTCATGGCCATGGTATGGGGCTTCGCCACGCGCGGCGTGGCCAGTGTCCCGGCCTACATAGAAACCCGGAAAAAGACCCGCGAGCAGCTGCTCGGCGCGGCCTGAGAGGACAGTCCATGAGCGTTATCCGCACCCTGTTTTCCCGCCTCGGCCTGGCGCGCAGCGCGCCCGCTCAACCCCTGCCGAACGAGGAGGCCAGGCCGACCAGCGAGACCGGCTTCCGGCCGACGCCGGAGAATCGGGTCGCCTATCTCTACCGACAGATGTACTGCGATCCGGCCCTGCGCGCGGCGATCATGGATATCCGGCGCATGGACCGCGAGGACGGCCGGGTGAAAAAGCTGCACGGGCGCATGGCGCGCTCGGCGGTGAAGGGCGGGCTGAAGCTGGAGGGCACGCCGAGCAAACGCATCACCGCGGCCTGGAAGCGCTTCGAACACCGCCTGCAACTGCACAACCAGCAGAAACTGGAATCGGACTGCCGCGGCCTGGTGATGGAGGGCAGCCTGCCCATGCAGTGGGTGCTCGGGCCGGACCAGCGCGTCGTCGCCGGTGTGCGCATGCCGACCGAGACGCTGCTTCCGAAGGCCGGCGCGAATGGCCGATTTATCAATCCTGAAGTCGCCTATGAGCAGATCGACCTGCTCACCGGCATGACCGTCGCGCAGTTCCCCCTCTGGCAGCTCACCCTGGTGCGGCTGACGCCCGACAACTACGACGACATGGGCGCGCTCGGCCGCCCGTACCTCGATGCCTCGCGCAGCGTCTGGCTCAAACTGCAGATGACCGACGAGGATCTGGTGATCCGCCGCCGCACCCGCGCACCGCTGCGCTTGTCGCACGTCCTCGAGGGCGCCAGCGCCGAGGACCTCGATATCTACCGCGCGCAGATCGAAGACGATCAGAAGGAGATCACCACCGACTTTTTTTCCAACAGAAAAGGCAGCGTGACCGCCGTCCAGGGCGACGCGAACCTAGAGCAGATCGCCGACGTGTCCTACCTGCTCGACACCTTCTACGCCGGCAGCCCTGCGCCCAAGGGCCTGTTCGGCTACAGCGGCGACCTCTCGCGCGATATTCTCGAAGACCTCAAGCGCGACTATTTCGAGGAGATCGACGCGTTACAGGACACGCTCAGTGCTGTCTACGACCAGGGTTTCCGCCTCGATCTGCTACTGGCCGGCATCAACCCGGAGGCCGAGGCGTTCGAGGTCGTGTTCGCCGAGCGCCGCACCGAGACGTTGAACCAGGCCGCCGACCGCGCCCTGAAATACCAGGCGCTGGGCGTGCCGCCGACCATGGTCTGGGAGGCCGCCGGGCTGGATTCAGCCGAGGTCAAGGCGCGCAAAGAGCAGGATGCGCAGGACCTCGACCCCTATCCTGAGCCGGATAACATCGGCAGGGTGAATGTCACGCCCGGCAACGGCCGCAAGGGCGAATCTGGCACCACGATTTCCACACGCGGCGCATAACCCCATGACGACGCGCGTGATGACAAGATCCGAACTGCGCACCGCCACGTCGAAAAGCGCAGTTGACGCGCGCCGCGCGGCGGGCTACGCTGGCCTCACTACAGCTATAAGCGTTACCCGCACACGACAGCTTTGCGGTTTTTTTGTGCCCGCGAAACGCGGACAATGTCATGGGCGGGACGAGAGGTCGGAATACAAGACCGGTTCGTCCGGAAATACGGCACGCCGTCTTATAGCGGTAGTTGAGTCCCGCCTTCCCTCAGATCGGAGGGCATCACTACTGAACTATAAGGAGGCCCTCCATGGCCGCTCACTCCAACCCGCTCGCGTCCCACCCACCCGAAGACCTCGCGCAGATGGCGCGCGCCGCCGCCTTCGAGCTCGACACGCTCTTGCCCTTCCTGGAATTCTGCGACGAGGTGCTGCGGCGCTATCCGAAAAAGGCCGTGCCGGTGCGCGCCGTGCTCGGCCTGGTGAACATCATCCACGACAAGGTGGGCGCCACGCGCGATGCGCTGAGCTAAGGCCATGAGCCGGGCGCTGGCCGAAAACCCGCGCACCGCCACCAAGGCCGCGATCAAACGCGCCTCGGCCCGCGCCCGGACGGACATGAACCACCTCGATGCGCGGGTGCTCAACGATCTCGATGCGATGTACCGCCGTGCCGCGGCCAATCTGCAGGCGGACATCGAGGGCTATGCCGACGGCGACGGCTCGCTGCGGCTGGAGGTCTTGCAGTCTCTGCTCGGGCAGGTGAACACGCGGCTGGGCGACCTGCGCACCGTGCGCGACCAGCTGCTCGACGACGGCCTGCTCGCCGCGGCGCAGCTCGGCGTCAAACCCTTCGACGGCGTGGCCGTGGTCGGCGACATCACCCGGGTCGCCAACGAGGCCGCCCAGTTCGTGCGCGGCTTCCAGGCCGCCGACGGCCTGCAGCTCTCCGACCGCCTCTGGCGCATCGATGCCGGCGCGCGCGAGCAGCTTGGCCAGGCGATCCAGTCCGCCGTGATCCAGGGGCACGGCGCGAGCCGGGCCGTGAACGACTTCCTGGCCCGCGGCCAGGCCGTGCCGCCTGAGATCGCCGCGCAGGCGCGCCTGGCGCAGGCCTCCGGCGTCGCCAAGCGCACCGGCGCGGCCCTGCTGCGCGACGAGGGCAATGCCCGCGCCCAGGCCCTGCGCGTGTTCCGCACTGAGCTGAACCGCGCCCACGGCGAGGCCTACCAGGCTGCCGCGTTCACGCACCCCGACGTGATCGGCACGCGCTTCCTGCTCTCCCCGCGCCACCCGGAGGCGGATATCTGCGACATGCATGCCAGCGCCAATCCATACGGGTTGGGCCGGGGCGTGTATCCACCAGGGCGCAACCCCTGGCCGGCGCACCCGAACACGCTCAGCTACACCGAGGTGGTGTTCGCCGACGAGGTGACCGACGAGGACCGCGCGGGGCAGACAGACCGGATCGAATGGCTGAAGCAACAGCCGGCGGCTGTACAGTCGGCCGTGCTCGGCGGCGAGGCCAAACGCGGCGCGCTGAACGCCGGCCTGTTGAACGAAGGGCAGATCGCGACGCCCTGGCGGGTGCTGCGCGAACGCTTCGCGGGCCAAGGCATCGATGTCGGCGCGCTGAGCCCGCTGCCAGTCGAGCCCTTGCCCGTCGCCGGCGGCGGGGTCAGCGCCGCGGGTGCAGCCGGCGCCCCTGTGGCGGATGCGCTCGAGGTCCGCGCGCACAAGGTGGTCGCCGCGCGCGTGCTGGCGGCCATCGACAGGGTGCACCGCGACGGTGCCCTGCCGCGGATCCCGCTGACCAACCTGCCGGCCAACACCCATTACTACGGCGCCTACTCCCACGAAAAATACACCGGACGGCCGGTGAAGATCGGCGTGCGCGCCGGCGGCGACCACAAGGACCTGACGCTGGCCCACGAGATCGGCCACTTCCTCGATCATCACGGGGCACCGGGGAACGGTTTTTCATCCAAGGCCGGCGCGCAATTCGCGGACTGGCGGCGCGCGGTCGACGCCACCGAGGCGGTGCGCTCGCTACGCGCGCTGCGCGACGGGCCGTCGCAGTTGACGTTGCCAGACGGCGTGCCGTATGTGGTGAACCGGGCATATATCGACTACCTGCTGAGCTACGAGGAGACGTGGGCGCGCAGTTATGCACAATGGATCGCCCGGGAATCCGGCGAACCGATCCTGCAGCAGCAGCTCTCCGATATCGTTGCGCACGACCAGGGCAGCGCCGTGGTTTACAGTCGGCAGTGGGCGGCGGATGATTTCGACCCGGTCGCCGAGGCAATCGGCAAACTGATGAGGGCATTGGGATGGACATAGACGAACGCCAGGCGCGCACGGAGCAGCGCATCCTGGAAATGATGCAGGCCGGCATGACGCGCGAAGAGGCCGAATTCGCCGTGGCCATCGAGCAGGGCGAGATCCCCGGGGACGTGATCGAGGTCGATGATGACGCAAGCACAGACGCAGACGACCAGTAGCCTCCGCCAGAGCATCAAGTGCCCGACCTGCACGGCGATGGTCTTCGACGGCCTGGTGATCAAATCCCGCGTGGTGCGGGTGCTCGCCGCCGGCGCCGAGGCCAAGTGCCGCTGCAAAACCTGGGTGCCGGTACCGGTCACCTATTCTGGGTAACGATCTGCGGTTGTTTTGTCTCGCGATCCGCTATTTTATGAGCGACAACCAAACCTAGGCATAACGCGGCAGGCCTCCTGCCAGAAGCGAAAAGCCCGGCAGCCGAACACTCGGCGCCGGGCTTTTTTCGTTACCGGGATATAGGCCAGTTCGATGACATCATTGATCACGTTATCACCGCCGCCATCACCAGGATGGGGATGATTGGCGTGGCCAGAGGATCATAGGTATGCCGATTTTCCGCATCAACCGACTGCGCTGGCTGATGGCAACGCTTCCGACACCGCCAGTTGGCGGGGACGCAACGCTATTCGTCGACACCGCCACAGGCGACGACTCGGTACCGTATGCGGAAAACAGTGCATCAACGCCGTGGCAGACGATTGGCCGGGCGGCCTGGGGCAGCGCCAATCCGGATACGCCCAACGCTGGGCAGGCAGCACAGGCGGGGGACATCGTACAGGTCGCTGCCGGCATCTACTGGGAGACTGGGTCTGCCAGTCGTGAAACTCCTAAATTCATGCCGACACTGACCCCCGTTAACAGTGGCGTAGCAGGCAGCCCGATTATTTTCCGTGGCGTGGGCAACGTCTACTTGCGGATGGTGTACGGGATCCGTGGGCCGATGCTCGGCTCTTCAAGCAACCGGAACTACATCATCTGGGATAATTTCCAGGTGGACGACTATTACGGCGGCAGCACATCAGACACAGGGCCAGTTGCCTTTTCTGGCTGCTCGTACTGCCAGATCATCAACAGCAATGTGCAGGGCCACCCCGGAACCTATTATCACGGCTACGATATTTTCGGGGGCAACTACCGAGGTATCAGCTTAGAGCCTGATGCCGACCACAACATCATTCGGAACAACCGGATTCATGGTTTCGCTGGCGGCCAGAACGAAGCCGGCATCATGGCCTACGACTCCAACTACAACCTTATCGAGAACAACGATCTCTACGGTAATGGTCAGGCCATCTTTATCAAGGGTATCCACCCGGATAAAACGCAGGTCGGGAACATCATCAGACTAAACCTGATCCACGATAACGTTGGTGGCGTCCGCATTCTCGGCTCAGTGGACGCTCGGGTCTATAAGAACGTCGTCATCAACAATACAGGTACCGGCATACATCTAGGGTTTAGTCCGGCCGAAGGCACCCGGGCGTACAACAACACGCTGTACGGGAATGCGACGGGTATCCATGCACAAGGCGATGAGCTACTTGCCTGTCTGGTCAGGAATAACATCGTGGTTGACTGTGGTGATCAAGCAATCTTCGACTGGCAGGTTAACAACCCGTCGCTGCAAGACGTCGCCTACGACCGCAACCTGTATTTCGGCAACACGCGCCATGCATTTTACGAGGGTGGCGCTGGCGAGATCACGTTCGCCGCCTGGCAGGCCACTTACGGGCACGACCTGAATGGGCTGGTTGCGGACCCGTTGTTTGTTAATGCAGCCGCGGGTGACTTCCGATTGCAGGCCGGTTCTCCGGCGCTGACGTTGGGCAGGGATACATTTGATTTAGACGGTGACAGCGACACGGCCGAGACCATCCCCGCAGGCGCGTATGTGACCGGCGACGAAATAATCGGTCTGCTGACCTAACCGATCTAGGAGTAACTGCATGGCAATTACCTACCGCGATTCATTTACAGGCGCTGCTGGAGACCTCTTAGGCCGGAACCCAGATACGGCTGGCACAAACCCCTGGCAGCTTGAGTCCACGCCCTATGTCGGGAGCCGCATAGAAATTAATGGGGCTGGGGCAGCAGTCGCGATGTCCTCGGAGCCAAGCATTATCCTCACGGGCGACGCCCCCGAGAATGAGCACCATGAGGTTGTCAGCGAGTTCGTTCTCTCCGCATACGGTCCCCGTCTCTCACCAGTGGCCCGCGCCAGTGGCGTTCTGGGGGATGATGTTAACGGCGCGACACGAAACCACTATGAGGCGCGTGTGCTGGGCGTCGGGTACGTGGAGCTGGAAAGGCTAGAGGAAGGGGTGGCTTCCGCTATTGATGGGTTCCCCGGCGGTGGCGCTACTAACCTCGCTCTGACGGAAGGGGACAACGTAAAGCTCAAACTCGTGACGCGCAACAACGGCGCAGATGTTGAGCTTGAGGTGTGGTACAACATCAATGACGCCGGATGGACTCGGATCGGCGGAGGGGCAGGGGTATACACCGACGTAGCCCCAGGGGCCACGTTCACTAATCCGGGACTAGACGGGGTCAGGCTGCAATACGGCACTGCATCTACCGATATCAGTGTCCTGGACTTCTACTCCAACGGCCTAGCGGCCGGCGCGGACGAGACAGCCCCGGTTGTCACCGCGTTTACCATCAACACCCCCAACGTCACTGATACCACGATCATCGGTATCAGCACGTTTACGGCAACGGACGCGGTGGGCGTATCGCACTACCTGATTACGGAGAGTGCGACCCCTCCGGCGGCTGGAGCAGGCGGCTGGGTAGCGTCAGCACCGACCACCTACGACCTGGGCTCCTACCGCTCGGCGACGCTGTACCCGTGGGCGAAGGACGCGGCAGGCAATGTGTCCGCTGTCTACGGCACACCCGTAGCAGTATCAGCGGCGGCCGGCGACAGCACGCTGCCGGTCGGCACCGGGTTTGGGGCTGTCGATGCCTCCCTGATCGACGATACGGTTGTCGTAATCGATCTGCTCACAGCCACGGATGACGAAGGCGTAACGGGCTACCGGATCACGGAGAGCGGCACGAAGCCGGGCAGTACAGCAGGGTTCACCGCAGTCACGCCGGCCACCAGCTACTCCCTGGCAGGCACCATCAACTACGACCTGGTGACGCCGCGTTCCACCACGCTGTATGCCTATTTCATGGATGCCGCAGGGAACATCTCAGACCCGATCGCAGGCATCCCGGTTCAGTCAGTCAACTCCGGCGGCGGCTCCACTGTCATCCTGTCCAATTCATTCAATGGGGGCTTCAACGCATGAGCATGAT
>JBHEPQ010000157.1:0-4728 GCA_046260215.1 Chromatocurvus sp. | reverse complement strand
AAAGTATCAGTCCAGAACGCCAGTGATGGCAGGGCATCAAGGTAGTTGCCTAAACTCTGCACCATGCCCTCGGCAATAAACACGGTGGGACCGAAAATGAGAACAAAGGTGAGCAGCACCATGGCCAGCAGGATATTTAACTGGGACAGGCGGCGCACACCCTTGTCCAGCCCCAGAGCCACTGAGGTGGCAGCAATACCGGCAATAATGGTGATCAAAATGGTCTGGACCATACCAGTGGAAGGGACACCGAACAGATAATTCAGGCCGCTGTTCAACTGAAGGGTCCCGAGGCCCAGCGAGGTCGCGACACCAAAAAGAGTGCCAAGTACTGCAATCACATCCACGGACCAACCCCAGGGTCCGAACGCCTTATTCCCGAGTATCGGAAAGAGCACACTGCTGATTCGCATCGGCAGGTTATGTCGATAGGAAAAGTAACCGATTGCGAGCCCTGGCAGCGCAAAGATAGTCCAGGTGTGCAGACCAAAGTGATAGAGCGCAATGGTCATGGCATCGCTCGCCGCTCGCTCCGAGCCAGCCGTTACGCCGATAAAAGGCGGGTGAGCAAAATGTGAAATCGGTTCAGCCACGCCCCAGAACATGAGGATGGTGCCGATACCGGCGGCAAACAGCATGGTGAACCAGGTGAGATTGGAATAGTCGGGACGACTGTCGTCAGCGCCGAGGCGAATATTCCCGTAGCGGCTCACCGCCACCCCCAGCAGGAAGATCAACAGGACACTTACCGTAGTGATGTATAACCAGCCCAGATTCTCGGCTACCCAGCCCGTGAGCTGCCCAAATCGTTCGGCAACAACGTCGCCAAACGGGACCGCAAGGACGACAAACAACACGGCTACCCCAGCCGACGTGAAGAACACCCCCGGTATGATCTGCAGTCCAAGACGACGCTGCAGTCGCTCTAACACCGTGCACTCCCTGTTGTATAAATTTTATCGCATTTTTCCCGCACGCGGGCTGAATCATACTCTGTAATCCTGACCGACGCAGCCGCTGCGAGTCATGATTCCACGTCCTCAGGCTGCTGTTATATCGTGAGCAGGAACTCGACTGTTTCTGCCTGCCGCTGCCAGTGCCACAGTCAACAGCAGGCCAGCGACGGCGGCCGCACTCAGCACGGTGAAGTACAGTCGTAGACCGTCGGCCGCGCCGGCGCTATCGACCAGCCACCCAGCCAGCGGGAAGGCGAAGACATCCGGCGTAAAGCCGACCATGGAGACAAGACCGACAGCTGTCCCCGTCACCGCTACCGGCACCCGGCTCTCTTCCAGCAGCGCGAAGTAAATGCCGCGCAAGGCAAACACAGCGATCGCCACCGCTGCCACCTGTATCCAGAGCAGCCAGAGCCATTCAATCTCCCCGGGCGTCGTCGCCAGAGCGATATAACCACTGCCGGCGATGATGAATGCCAACCCCACGGCACGCGTGGGACGGATACGATCAGCAAGGAAGCCCGCGCCGATCGCCGATAGCAGCCGCAGCCACTCCTTGAAGGCACCTAGCTGCGCGCCGAACACTTTGTCCTGTGCGTATGCTTTCTCCCCGTAAGTAGCGAATTCGAATGTGCCGACATAAAGCCAGTAGGCGAGGAGAATGATCAATGCCTGCAGCCATACCGCCGGCATCGCCATCACCAGTCGCAGCTGACCCCTGGGCGGACGTTCTCCCCTGTCGCCGCTGACTGAGGCGTGGGCGCTATCCTCCGGGACGAAGGCCAGGACAAAGCAGCCTGCAACCAAGGATGCCGTGGAATACAGCAGAATAACCGCGATCAATCCGTCGGCCACCTGCGCATATCGGGAAAATACCCAGGCGGCCAGGGAAAGGGTCATCGCAGCGACCAGCCCACGGCCCCCATCGAGGATCCCGAAGGTCTTCCCCTGATCGCCGCTTCCACCCCACAGGCGCGCCGCCTTGATGAGCGCGGACCAGAAGGTAAGAATCGTGGTGATGCCCCAGAATGCGTGCAGCGCCAGCAGCATCGGGTAGCTCGGGATGGTGGCCATATAATAGCCGCCGAGGGACGTCGCAAACAGAGACCCGGCGAGAAGCGTGCGCGTCGCAACCCGGTCAGACAGCCAGCCGCCGGCAAAGTAGGCGCCAAACGCCAGAGCGCCGAACATGGCATTCATCACGCCCAGCTGCGTGAAGGTCACGTTGAAGACCTCGTGCATACTGGTCTGGAAGCTCTTGCGCATATAGGGCAGCAGATAGATGCTGTCGCCAGCCAATATCAGGCTGGCCATGTACAGCCACTTCCTGCTGCCGCGCGCGGCCATCGACTTCAACCGCCGGTTGCGAGCTGTTTAACCACCCGCAAAGTCGTAAGTGAATTGAACGCCGGCATTGCGGGGCCGTCCAACAGCCAGCTGCGCGGGTCGTTGCCGATCTGTGTCCGCGCCCATGACGATGCGCTCATCTGTCAGGTTGCGGATGAAAAGCCCGATTTTCCACTGATCGCGGCTAATGCCCGAAAAAAGATTCACGACAGTACTGCTGGGCAGCTTTATACGCTCAAGCTGCTGCGTTCCCAGCTCATTGAACTGGCTGCTGATGTAGGACACGTCGCCGCGCAGATACCAGTCGAACTCGTTGAAGGCATTGTCGACCTGGTAGCGAAAGCCCGCATTCACGGTCCATTCAGGTGAGAAGGGCGCCGTATCACCGTCCGATGCTATCGGGGGTGCGTCAGGGCCAAGGTCACCATCGACTTCGGAGTTGTTGTAGGCTGCCGCGAGCTGCAGGACCAGCTGATCTGTCGGTTGCGACGTTAGCTCCACCTCAACTCCGCGACTGACGATATCGACAACGCTGAATTCTGCGATCCATCCGCAGGCGAGGAACGTCTGGGTTCGCGCGTCATCCCAGTTCATCTGGTAGACGCTGACATTGGCCGTGGTCGTGCCGCCGAACAGTCGTGTTTTCGCCCCGGCCTCATAGTTCCACAGTGAGTCACCGTCGATAGTTGTCGGCACACCATCGAGACCCAGCTGGGCGAGTTCCGACTCACAGAAGGTGGGGTTGATAAACTGCTGAACACTGCCGATACGGAATCCCTTGGCCGCCTTGGCATACACGGTGACATCGTCCGTGGGCCGATACGCCAGCTCCGCCATGGGGTTGAATCCCGACTCGGATGTCTCCTCGTCCAGTAGATCGTCACTGAATTCCACCCAGCCCTGCCAGCGAATAAACGCATCCTGCTCGTAATTGAAGTACCGGCCGCCGCCGGTTACTTCGAAATCGCCGAAGGCGTAGCTGGCTTCCGCAAACACTGATAGCTGGGTCGTATCGACGTCGAAGGTGCCGTCAAAATAGGCGTTATCCAATGATGAACCGAAGGTACCACCTAGCACAAAACCGTCGAGCCCGCTGGGTGAGTTGATCCAGGCGTCCAGCCCGTCGAGATCATTGACCTGGTCTAGCTGGCGCGAGTCGTCTTCGTAATACAGACCGGCCACGAAATTCAAAGGCCCGGTGAAGCGGCTGTTGATACGCAGCTCCTGGGTGAGCTTTTCGTTCTCGGTGTGGTTCTCAAGGTCAACCTGCCTTAGCGGAACGGCACCCTCCAGCGTTACCGGGTCGAAATCACCCAGCGCAAATACAGGTACGCCCGCCGCGCCAAACGAGTTAGCCAGGCCGAGGAGGTTCCGGGTTCGACGCGTATCGTCGAGGGTGTTTTCCATTTCACGATCGAAGTAGGACGTGATCGAGGTGACCGAAAAACGGTCCAGCTCCAGATCGAACTGCTGGGAGATGAGAATAAATTCGTCCTCGAATTCGTTGTCGACGAACTTCACATTCTGCCGTTCGTCGGTGATGACCAGTTGGTCCACGGTCTCATTCGGCAGAGCCAGATCATAACCAAAACCGGTGGTGGTCTCTGCCGGATCGTTCAGGCGTTGTTCCTGTGGGCGACCGCCTGAGTCCATGGTCTGGTACATCACCGTGGTTTTCGAACTGAGGGTATCAGTCACATCCCAGAGTCCCGCGAGGCGACCGCCGGTGATTGTTTCGTCGTTGAAGTCATCTTCGCCTGAATAAATGTTGTCTATGTAGCCACCGTTGGAGATGTTGTAGGCCACGCCACGCAGTGCAAACCGATCATTGACTGGCAGATTCAGCATGCCGTGTCCCATGTAGCTGTCGCTGCCGTCCTCGGTTGCGAACCCGGACGCACTGACCGAGGCCTGAAATTCATCAAAAACCGGTTCGTTGGGTATCAGCCGGATCGCGCCCGACATTGAGCTGGCGCCGAACAGGGTGCCCTGGGGACCGCGCAGCACCTCTACCCGGTCGAGGTCAAAAAGCGCCGAATCCGGATTGAAGCCGGACGTACTGATGGGCGTCTCGTCGAAGTAGAGGGATACTGTGGACGGGATGTTGGGGTTGGCGTGATTCAGTCGGGCCGCGGAGATGCCGCGCATGGACAGCTGCGCCTGGCCGCTGCCGGAACTGTTGGCGGACAGACCCGGGACATCGCGCATGTAATCAGCGAAGCCGGTCGTCACCTGTTCGGTGAGCGCGCCCCCGTCGAGCACCTGAATACTGCCACCGATGTCCTGAATCGACTCTGCGCCGCGCTTGCGCGCGGTCACCACGATTTCTTCCATTATCGCCACTGGACCCTGCGCTCGGGCGGGATTCGCCCCCGAAGCGAGTGAAACAGCAAGAAAGATCGCGGTAGGAACACTGCGGTGGGAG
>JBHEPQ010000146.1:0-4478 GCA_046260215.1 Chromatocurvus sp. | reverse complement strand
ACGTTTGGCAGGTTGGTAACGCTGACCTGCTCGATGTTGAGCAACTGTAGCGGCTGCGCAAATTCGCCCTTGGCATCAATTTCGAGGGTGTCGTAGCCTCTACCCGCGTCGATATAGGCACGGTGCAGCAGATCCAGGCGGCCTGCCACGATCGTGTCATCAGCACTGCTTACGAGACCGCTTTCCAGCGTACCGCCGTTGTTTTCTGTCGGCGTCAGCTTGATCGGAACGAAGACATCCTCCTCGCCCACAACGCTGGTGATTGTGTCGCCCGCATCGAGCTCACGCGAGAGCAGATTACCTTCTATGTCACGTACTGGCTCACCGTTTTCGTCAAGCACCGGTACACGCGGCCATATTTCGATGGTCTTCTCAAACAGACGGCTATCACCGTTGCTATCAAACAGCAGGTTATTCAGGAATTCGAACAACTCTTCAGAAATGTCAACTTCCGCTTCATTGACGGAGCCGTCGTCTAATTCGAACGTTATCGTGGCATCAACCGTGCCGCTATCGTTGGAAGTATTGTTATTGACAATGCTGAAGCCGCTCACACCTTCAAAGCCGGAAAACAGCTGAGTAGCCCCGGCGCCATCGGATGTATCGCCAGAGTTAAGCCCATCGTCCTGACCGCTGGCTACGTTGATCAGACCCAGCTGAACGAAATCGAGACCGGCGAGGGTTTGGATGTAACTCACCAGCTCTGTCAGCGGAATGGCATTGAGCTCACCGTCGTTGAAAGGCGCACCGAAATCATCGCCATCCGCGTTTTGCGTACCGGCGGCAAAGCCCCAGTAGGTGACGGTTTCAGTCTCAGGAGATACATCCATCTCCGCAAATACGTCTCGGGAAACGGTAGCTTCAGTGAGCGTGAAGATATTGCTGTTGGCGCCGCCCGCATCGGTAAACGCAAAGGATGCGTCCAGAGACGCCTGCGATCCATTGACATCAGCAACGGCAGCGGTGGCAGCATCGGCGTTGTAGGTGTCAGGACCACCCAGGTTGGCCGTGTAGTACTCGGCCGCTGTTGTCTTGTTACCCAGCACCTGCTGATCCGGCGCTGACGCACCATCCACCAGGGCGAGGATCAGCTGATCGGCATTGACAGATGAACCACCACCGTTGACCCAGTAATCCAGGCCGCCGGCATCAGGCTCGCGCTCGAAGAGATTCTGGTACAGCTCGGTGACCAGCTGCGTGCGCGACATTTGCCCCATGCCGTTAGTATATTCGGGCTGCTCGTTGACGATGTTCGAGCGCAGTTGCTCGAGCGTCAGGATTCCCGAATCGATCTCGTTTACCCAATAAGCGAGACCCTCCGCATCGGCCGCCCGCCCAAGGAGGCCGATGTAAAGGTATTGTACTTGTTCAGTAGTAGTAGCCATCTATGCATACTCCGGTCATGGTTTATCAATTCGATTTTACGTTTAACAGATTGAGGATTTCTTATTGCCCCGCTCCAGCTCAATACAGCATACGGTTTGTTACCGGCACCCTGCTTTGCTCACACATCCCCTGCAGGCGAAAAAGCCACGATTTTCGTGAACTTCCCCGATACACCTATGAATGTACACCACGGTAAAGGTTGAGGCAACATTGTTACTCGGACGCGATCGCTTAATTTGTTGATGTGGCACTGTGTTTTTTGATGCGCCACTGCAGCAAGGCCCCCTTTCTTTGCCACTTAAGATTTATAGCAGATGCATGTGACTTTACAAGCACTTCCTCAAAGCCTTTCTAGCTTCCAGGCAAAAATTTCCGCTTAGAAATGTTGGTATGTTTTCCAGCGCTTCGCACATCCTTTGAGACATGCTATTTTGTCAGGCTTATGAGTTCGATAGTCGCGCTTAGATTCGCGCCACCCCGGCAACTGAGGCACCCAACTGAACCACTCACTACCGCTGGCGCTGCTGCGTCATTTCGTTCACCAGGATCTGGTAGACCGTCACGGTGCCACTGCGCTCGGACCGCTGTGGACGCTCCTGCTGCCGCTGTCCAACATTCTTATTTTCACGCTGGTATTTTCGCGCATCATGGCGACCCGGCTGGACACTCTGGGCATGGGCTACCTCGGGTCTTACGGCTATAGTGTCTACCTGGTCAGCGGCCTTCTTATCTGGCTGTGCTTCGTCGGCACCCTCACCCGCATCACCGGTGTTTATCAGGAAAAGGCCGGTCTACTGGGCAAGGTGCAGCTGTCACTGCGCACGCTTCCTTTATATATTGTTGCCAGTGAACTGATAGTCTTTGCTATTTCCTGCGCTTTTTTCGTGATTTTTCTCTGGCTCATCGACTTTCGCTGGTCCTGGCACTGGCTTTGGCTGCCGGCGCTGCTGGGCATCACCCAGCTACTTGCCTATGGTCTGGGCCTGCTGCTTGCCACGCTGGGGGTATTTCTGCGCGATACCCGCGAGGTGGTGACGGTGGCAACCCAGTTCTGGTTCTGGCTGACCCCCATTGTCTACGTCGCGGACATCATCCCTGAACGCTGGTCACTGCTGCTGACCGCCAATCCGCTATATCACATCACCACGGCAACCCGCGCGGCCCTGGTGCAGGGGCAGATGCCCGACCCGGTCAGCCTCGGCGGCGTTCTGGCCGCCGCTATTGCCATTACGGCGGCCAGCCTCTGGCTTAATCGGCGTATGGAGCGGGATATCCGGGATCTTCTATGAACGACCCATTGGCAAGGCTGCGCGCAACGGGAGGCGTGGTGTGATTCGCGCGCAATCCCTCAGCAAGGGTTTTCGGCTTTATCGGCATCCTTCCGACCGGCTCAAGGAGGCGCTGCTTCGACGCTCCTTTCATACGCGCCACCAGGCGCTGGATGCAGTAAGCTTTACGCTCCAGGCAGGCGAGACGCTGGGCATTATTGGCCGCAACGGCGCCGGCAAGTCGACCCTGCTGAAAATTCTCAACGGTGTGCTGCTGCCCGACAGCGGCACCTTGCACAGCAGCGGACGGGTCACTGGCCTGCTGGAACTGGGCACCGGCTTCGATTCCGACATGAGCGGCCAGCACAATATCCTCACCAACGGGCTGCTCCTTGGCATGACGGAGACAGAAATAGAGGCCCGTCGCGAGCGCATTATCGGCTTCGCCGAGCTCGGCCGCTTTATCGACGAACCCCTGCGCACCTATTCCTCTGGGATGACCATGCGCCTGGCCTTTGCTATCGCCATTCACGCCGACCCCGACACCTTCCTTATTGATGAAGCCCTGTCCGTGGGCGATGCCAGCTTCCAGCAAAAGTGCATGCGCCGCATCCGTGAATTTCGCGCGGCGGGGGGCGGCATTATCTTCGTTTCCCACGACATGAACGCAATGAAGATGATCTGCGATCGCGCGCTGGTGCTGGAAAACGGTCGCATCGTTGCCGAGGACAGCCCCGAGTCTGCGGTTAACCTGTATAACCGATTGCTGGCGGGCGACCTGGACCCGGCAGATGCCGCGAACAACGCGACGAAAGTCGAAGACAGCGGCTATGGCAACGGCAAGGCGCGCATTACCGGCGCGAATGGCCTGGGCGCCGACTCGCAGGCGACATCGCTAAGCAGTGGCGAGGACTATATCCTCGATATCGATGTACAGGCCAATGCCGTCCTCCCCAACCTCACTGTGGGCCTGATGATTCGCGACCGCTTTGGTCAGGATCTGTTCGGCACCAATACCCACCTGATGGGTCATCGCATACCAGTGCAGGCCGGCGCATCGCAACAGCTGCGACTGCGCATTCCCATGCACCTGGCGCCCGGCCGCTACACCCTCACGCTGGCCCTGCATGAGGGGGCGGACCACACCCGCGAATGCTATTGCTGGTGGGACAATGCGGTGCAGTTTGAAGTCTCGGGCATCCGCGGCAGCCCCTTCGTCGGCTTGTGCAACCTGCAGCCCAGGCTGGAACACCGGGATTGACCGCGAGCTCCGCGAGCCGAGGTGTTAACCATGGAGTTCACACCATAGCTTGCATGATAGCTTTGTTGCAGTGCGCACTCGATCCTTTATACTGCGCGCCCCGCGGCTGAGGCGCAGAGCGTAAGGCAAACAGGCACATGCTGATCAGGAACAATCCCGAACTGGATTACGACGCCCTGGAAGCCGATATCAATCGACGACTGACAGCGTATAGGGACAGCGGTGACTGGGTATCGCCGCCGGCATTCAGCGCCGACCCGGCGGCGGGCAGTACTGCGTCCTCGGCCATCAGCTCCGCCCGTGCGAAGGCTGCACTGGAGCGACTTTACGCATTGGAGGATACGGCGTTCGTGCGTCGTGCGCACCGCTTGCTGCTGGGGCGCAACCCAACGCCGGGCGAACTGGCTCAGCGCCTCAGCGCACTTCGCGCAGGAGAGAATAAATCCCGCCTGGTTTACCAGCTGCGCTACAGCGCGGAGGGCAGAGCCCACGATTCGGGCCTGAACATTCCACTGCAGCGCGCGGCCTACACACTCATCGCGCTACCGGTTGTGGGCCGTGTA
>JBHEPQ010000136.1:0-10635 GCA_046260215.1 Chromatocurvus sp. | reverse complement strand
GTGTTGATCTCGTCGCTGAAGCCGGCATCGGCTGCAGTGAGCGGACTGTCGGCCTTAGAGCCGTGTTGAGGGGTTTCGGCAGCCTGAATAGCCGCGGCGATTGCCAGCAGAAGGACGGCGGCGATGGTGCGGCAAATCATTGAAAGGGACATGGGCGATTACTCGGCGTATTCTGGTTAATCGTGTCCGGCAACATTACGCGTGATGCTCAGCCTGTCTTCGGGTACGGCCTCAGTCCCAGCAGTATTTCGGCTTTCTCGCTGAGGGGCTGATCCATGAGTTCGCGATCCGTGTACGCGGCGAGCTGGTCGCGCAGCAGCGCGTAAACCGCTTCGCGGCCCTGGCTGGTATCAATCTCAACGCACTTGCCTTTGCTCTTGAATAGCTCGACGGTGGGCAGGGTCTCTTCCTTGAAGGTGTCGAACCTCAGCTTCATGGCGTCGACGTTGTCGTCTGCGCGACCGGAGTAGCGCGCGCGACCGAGAATCCGCTGCTCCAGCACCTCGAACGGGCACTCGAAGTACAGCATGGTGGGCAGTTCCGCATCACGACCGAATACCTCGTACCAGGCCTCCAGATTGGACAGCGAGCGCGGAAAACCATCGATCAGGAAGTTGCGCTTGCCGGTCGTGCGCGTGGTGGTCTGCATGGCGTCCTTCAGCAGACGCACCACGATCTCGTTGGGCACCAGCTTGCCGGCGGCGATGTATTCCTTGATCACCTCCATCGTCGGACCGCCCGCCTCCTGCTCGGCGCGCAACAGATTGCCGGTAGACAGGTGCGTCCAGTCCAGCTGGATTTCCGCCAGCTCGCACATGGTGCCCTTGCCCGCACCGGGGCCGCCGAGGACGTAGACCACATTGGGCGCCGGACAGGGTTCACGGGGGTCGACATGGAAGATCGCAACATTCGGTGCGGGCGCAACGCCCATTTTGTAAACGTTCCATTCACGGTCTGTCGGCGGCAGTTCGTCATCGCAGCTGATTTCGTAGGCAAGATGTCCATCGAGCCTGCAGATGCGCCAGGATTTATAGCTGTTGGAATAGGAAATCGCAGGACTTCTGGCCGCTCTCCCATCCGCCCGATCCCAGGCCATTCTGCCATTCCAGTAACCCGGGGTGGACACGACGCCGGATTCCGATTCGGCAGGCGGGGCCTTTGAGGGGACATACAGGCCGTCTACCTCGGGCAGTCCTGAGCCAGACACTTCAATGAACAGACTATTGGGTGCCAGTTGCGTCGTATCCGTCATGAATTTTCTCTCCCGCCAAAACATCGAGTTTACCGGCCTGGCCCCGACCATGCACGCGGCGCCAGCCCCTTTTGCGGTACGTTTTCCTGCCGAGCCACCCGTCTGGTGGTCACGACAACCACCCTGCCTGCGAAGCCGCTAAACTAGGGCTGATCAGAAAAATGGCTGATCAGAAAAACTCACTGCGACAACGCACCGAAACGTTACAATCTCGCCAATAACAAGGAGGCACGCCCCCATGACCCTCTCCATTACATTACTCCTTACAGTCTTGCTGCTGTCAGGCATCGTCCTGTTTATTCGTGCCTATGTTCAGGGCATGCGCTTCGGCGACCGCCTGGAGGCAGAGAAAAGCAGGAAAAAATCCGATCGTGAACAGCCTGACACCCAGGAGCCGACAGATGAGTCCTGAAGGAAACAACTATCACTCAGCCTCACCGCCCTTGCGCACCCAACCGTTCAGCCCCAGATTCCCCGCTTTTTGCCGGGTACTGGCCCGGTACGACAGGAGCTGCACCTTACCACTGACCCGATAGCGCCTGTTCTCTACCATCACACGACCCTTACATCCGGGCTGGTATGCCAGGGCACGCCGGCCCGGTCACTGCGTTCAAGCTCCGCAATGACCTGCGCACCCAGCAGAAGAATGATCGAGCCGACCTCCAGACTGATCAGCAGGACGATGATCGTCGCGAGCGATCCGTAGATCACGTTGACAAAAGAAATATTCAGGAAGTAATACATCATGACCAGACGCGTCGCCTCCCAGAGGGTTGCCGCAACAAGCCCACCAATCACGGCCCTGCGGGGCGCGATACGCAATATCGGCAACACCTTGTAGATTGCGCTGAACATGACGAAGACGGTCAGGAAGCTGAGCGCATACAGTATCAGGCCCGGATCTTCGTAGATCGCATTAACGAACGCAGACACTATGGTCAGCGCCAGCAGGCCAATGCCCATCACCGCGATGAACGCGTAGGGCAGCACGGCCGAGAACCAGGCATTGCGCTCAGGATTTTCCGGTCGGGAGAAGATAATGGCGATCGCGTTCTCCAGCATGCGAAAGGCGAACGAGCTGAAAAACAACAGCACGGGGATGCCGGCAATGCCGATGACATCCCGGGATTCCAGAAAAGCGCGCACTGCATCCAGCCACAGATCGGCATGCCCCGGCGCAAAATGCTGCGCCTGCATCGCCATAACCTGAAGAAGCTGCTCCTCGTCCACCAGCCGGGTGAGCAACACCCCGAGCAGGGCCAGCAGGGGGACCGCCGACAGGAGCACGTTGTAACCCACACCACCGGCCAGCAATACCCCCTGGTTGCGCATGAAATTGCGCACTACCCGGCGTGAGAACAGCCATGTGCGCACCAGCAAATCCCAAAGCGTGTCGTCAACTTCTGAAGGCTCGGTCACGAGTTTGCTCCAGGGTCATTACGCCTGACCCCGTCGAGACCCCGCCAGTCCTCCAGATCCAGCATCGGCCGCTCACGGCGGAAGGTTGCGTACAGAGCGATTCCCATTGCGTCCTCAAGAATATCCACTTGCACGCCGTGATCTTTTAGTAACGATTCGCTGCCGGAGACGTTGGTGACATCGCCAATCACAACGCGGGAAAAGCCGCGCATGGCCAGCAGGGTGGCACAGACCAGACAGGGGCTCAACGAGGTATAGAGCGTTGACGCGCTGAAATCCTGCCGGCCTGCATCCCGAAGCGCCGATGTCTCGCCGTGATTGTAGGGGTGGTTTTCCTGTACCAGGGTATTATGTCCCTTGCCGAGTAAGCGATGTGTTGTATTGTGCACGATGACTGCGCCTATCGGGCAGCCGCCCTCGTCATAGCTCTTTTGCGCCAACAGGACTGCCAGACGCATGCGGTCTGCATCGGCCAATCGCACGGCGAAACTATCGTCAAAAAGTGCGGGAAGGCCTGCAGTGGGCATGTATGCGACGGCGTTGAGTGCGCTGTCGGAAATCTCTGTAGTGTTATTGAACAGGGGCGACATGCCAGATTGGCTCCCTTGCGAAGCAGTGAAGGGTACGACGCGTTTACTATATCCAAAAAAAAAGGCCAGCACCGTTGAGATTCTGACCTTTTCGTATCCCGTCTCGCTAGGAGGCGCACCTTCAGGCGAGGCTAAACGTAAAAATCAAGCTCCTCCTGAGACTTCAACAGATCCCGCATGGTGATCGGATCGTCACCGAAGAAGAACACCAGCCCCCAGTGCGTACCGAACGCGGAGCGATCCGGCACCGTCTCTTCGGCCGGCTCCACCAGCTCGTGCGACTCGAAGTATGGATGATCCGTGGTTGCGCTGGGCATTTCGAGCTTGCTGACGACGCGGCGACGTGGGTAGACGCCAAAGCAGCCTGCATAGCCCTGTGCACCTTCGACTTCCTTGGGGAAGAATGCATCGACTTCCTCCTTCGTGCTCTTGGGATCGAACACCAGCATGGACGCCTGGTACGCACTGAAACCATAGGCGCGCTCGATGAGCTCGAACGCCTTGAATCCCGGCGGCCGATAGGCGACCTCACCGAAGTACATCTCGCCATCTGCCGTCACAAAGTACTCGGGATGAATCAGGCCGAACTGAATGTCGAAGGTCTTGATCAGCTTCTCGATCTGCCGGGTTATCGCCTCGCGCCAGCTCTCGAGCTCCTTCGTGGCGGGAACGAATACGGAATAGCCAAGCGTCACGTACTCGGAAATGTTGAGAAACTTGATCTTTCCGTCATGAATCCAGCACTCCACGGCAAATTCCCAGCCGTCAAGATGGCTTTCCATAAGCAGCGGATACTCTTCATCCGGAATGTGGTCGATTTCCTCCATCGTACGTATCATACGGTGTCCGAGGCACCCCGCCTTGTCGAAGGCCTTGACGTGAATCGGGTCATCCGGGTCACCGTCGAGCTTGAGCAGCGTCTGGTTGACGCGCTTCATGAAGCGGACGACGTCTTCCTTTTCGTGGGCTTCCTCGAAGATGCCCACGCGAATGCCGCCCAGCTGGGCACGGCGCTTCATCAGAGCCTTATCGCGGAACAGAATCGACTGCCCGAACATGCGGGGATTGCCCATGAGCACGGAGTTGATTGCACCCGACCACTCAACGGTTTCCTCGAAAAGCGGTATCGCAACGTCGACGCCATCCGCCTTGAGCGTTTCCGCAATCTCCAGGGAACGGTCGTTCAGGCGAACGAAATCCCAGGGGATATACGGAATCTTGTTGGCTTCGCAGAAATCGGCAGCCCATTCCGGGGCGACGACCACGTAGCGACGATCAAACTTTTGTGCGGCCTTGATGGCGTTGACGCTCCAACCCAGCAGCGCAATGTAGCCCTTGGCGGGATCTTTCGGCGTTTCAGTGCCCTTGACCGAGTCCATAGTGGGATCGATCCAGCCTGACACGTCATTGGAAGTGGGAATTTCTGTTGATTTCGACATGTGAGGCTCTCCTTTTGCCTTAATGAAGTCAATTAGCGCTCGATTGCCTGCCGTGCTGTCCATCTCAAGTCCCAGGTAGCTTCGGACTATCGTCCCAACGCCCAGCTATCCTGCGCCAGGCGCATGGCCAGATTCAGTTCTTTAGGGGGAATATCGTCCGGTTCACCCTTCTCGAGCGCATCGTAATGAAAGACGTATAACCGGGACGCGAATTGGGCAACGGGCAGAGACGCCTCACCGTAGAGTTCGCCGTTACCCTGGGTTGAGGTGACTATACCCTGTCCCCAATCCTGACCGCTGTCATTGTTGGGATTAAAGAAGTATACACGCATGGCGCGATCCGGGTCGAGTGCAAGTCTCTGGATGGTGATGGCGTGCCAGCCCAGGAAGCGCGAAGCGCTGTCCGTGACCGCGATCCCGGCGGGCTGCGGATTGATGACCGGGATATTGCCGTTGTAGAAAGGATGGTAAGCCGCGTAGAAATCCCGGATAAATCCCTCGAAGTCCTTCAGGCCGCCGGTGAAGACATCCACCGCGATGCGAAAGCCGTGCCCCACGTGATCACCATGGAACTCGGCGTTGACCCACTTGTGCGGATCCTCGCCGCGTCCGGCGCTGCGGCGCCCCATCTCGAAATAGATGCGATCGAGGTGGGGCACCGACACCAGGGACACCGCGTCCACGTCCACGGGTGGCTCGGCGGCGAGGCCGGCGCCCAGGTCACGGGAGGAAATGCTGTGCCCTTCGAAGCGCATCACAATCTCGTCGTCCCGCGCAGCCCACGCAACGATACGCAGCAGTTCAGCCGGCGCGCTGAAAGCCCACATGGAAATGGCCCGAGTCGACTGGCAAGTGGGGTAGTTACCCTGCCCCACACCGAGGGGTCTGCCGAGTACATTGAGAACGTCGGCGAGCAGGAAGCACTCCGGCGAACGACTGGTCCCGAAAACAGCGACGATTTTCTGTGCCGCCGCATCGCACAAGGAAAGGCGCAGCTGTCGCCACAGCGACGGGGCCACCGCTGGCGCGTACAGAATACCGCGCTCCAGCATCATGGCAAGCCCGTAGGTTGCCTGACTGGTTTCCGCAAACAGTGCGTCATCAATCAACCGGAGGATCAGTGCCGGGTAACAGTGAAACGCGTCTGCCCCGGTATAGCTGAGGCCGAGCGCCGTGGGTATCAGCTCGTTCCAACGGGTGCGCAGGTAACGGATGAAACCCGGCATGTACGGCGACACCAGGCCCGTGCTGTGCATCGCCTGAGCGAAGGCAATCGCCTCCTGCAGCAGCGCCGCGTCCTCCATGCCCGCCAGGCGCTCAGCGTACACTTCCAGGCCGGGGTCCTCGCGGCAGCCCTCGGTGGGACTGAAAACCGCATTGATCAGCTGTGTGGCGTCCTCCCCCACGTCGCCCACCATCGCGTCCGGATTATGCAGGCAACTGGCGATCCGGGTCACCATATGCTTAACGCCGTCAACCTGTACCGGGCGCTGAGCCAGGACTCGCCAGACCTCGGTCACGAGGTGCTGCAGCAGGTTCTTGTAACCCAGGTGTTGCAGCAGGTAGCGATACAGCGACTGAATGGCGTAGCCGAGCCGCCCGGGGCGTAGCCGGTCGCTCTCGTGAAGGTCACCCACAACGAGGTCGAGGTTCATCGCCATCACCTGGGCAAGAAAGTGATGCGCGTGCTCGGCCGATACTGAAGGATGCGCAAAGTCGCCCCGGGCAACGGCAAGCAGGCGAATCTGGCTCAGGCTCTCGACCATGGTGGCGACCGGGTCGCCGTGACGCACGGTACGAACAGCGAGGGACGGCACCAGTGTCTGCGGATAATCCCAGTCGCTGCCGCTGAAGAAACCGGCGGCCTCGATAGCCGGCACGCGCGCATAGATGGCATCCAGCCCGCTATCATCCAACATCAGGGGTCGCGCCGCATCGATAAGCTCAAAGACGGGCGAAAACTCGGCAAGCGCATTGGCGGCGGCGAGTCGTTCGATGGCGGCGTCAAGCCCGGGAATAAGTCCACCCTGAGTGCCGTGGTTATCGACACCGGACTCGTGGCGCGTAACGGTCATGACACTACACTCATGTTTATGCCACGAGATGTCAAATCAGCTCCGGCTCACCGACTTTGCCTGCCAGGCAATACGCCAGCCCTCTGCGCGCTATAGTGGTCAATCAGTTCCGGACTGTGAGTGAGGCTGTTTTGCGCTGTGCTTCGTGGAGCCCAGCTAACGTTCGATTTTCCGCAGCGCACCTGACCGGACCAGCACAGTACCTTGACCAGAACGGCATTGGACGCACTAAAGGAGTTTGCATCTCAACGCTCTTTATGTATGACTTGAGCTGACAACAAACCGGGCAGCCACAACCATAAATTCAGCGGAGGTAACTGCCGTGATACATCGCCATGCGACCAGCCACCTGCCTGGCCGCCAGCAACTTGGGTTTTTTGACCCTGTCCGCGAACCAGGGCGTTTTACTGATGCGCGCGAAGCCTTTTGGTTCAGGTCAACCGCTGTGAGGACTACCGCATATCGCCAACACGCCTAACGCCCAACGCCCAGGTACCACGTAATGCGTAAAATCCGTCCCGGCCACAAGTCCATGAGCAGGTATGCATGGATAGCTCCCCTGCTGGTCCTGCTCGCAGCGAGCCTGATCTATCTGTTCGGCAATGACGCTTCGGACAGCGTCGAGATGCTGGAAGAAAACCAGCGCCATGAGCGACTGCGCGTAGGGGAGCCGGCCGGGGCGGAGACTCTGCAGTCCCTGGCGGCACTTGCCGACAGTAAACGCCAGCGCGTGCTGCAGAACCTGGCGGAATTCCGTGCTGAGAATCGTGTGCTTGGCCCCGAAGTGACAGTCTCGGATCGGCCTGGCTCCCCGGGCAGCACAGCGCTGGCGCAACGAATTGGCGGCCTCCTCGCCCAATACGACCTCGGCCGCTACACGACAAAACCCATAGCTGACGAAGCCGTCAACGACAGCGGCACCCAGGACGATCTGATCCTGTCCGTCAGGGGTGCGGACAGCGTGCTTGCTTACCGCCTGACTACGGCCCTCTCGCCCATGCTTTCGGGAACCGTGAGGATCCGATTTGATAACACTCTCAAGGGTGGACAGCTGCTGATGACGGTAGCGGCAACCCCGGGGTTCACCTCGCAAGGCGTGGCCGTGTTCCCACCGCGCGGCTAGCACCTCGAACACGGCAGGAGAAAAGAGACCATGTTTTCACTGACATCGCTGGCGCGCCGCGCCGCACAGATCAATCCGAACACGAACGCGGTGTCGGCACCGGGATATGGCGTTCTGTGGCGAGACTTTCCGACGCGCGTATCGCATCTTGCCGGGGGCCTGCGCGGGCTGGGCGTGGGTGCGGATGAACGCGTCGCTATACTGGCGCTGAACAGCGCGCACTACTACGAATTCTACTTCGCCGTGGCGTGGGCAGGCGGCGTTTTCGTGCCGATAAACACGCGTCTCGCGCCACCGGAAATACTGCACTGGCTCAGCGACAGCGGCGCGCGCGTGGTCTGCGTGGACAGCGCCTTTCTTCCACTCCTGCGTGAAATGCGCGAGCAGCTCCACGCACTGGAGCAGATCGTCCTCATCGGTGACGCGAGCGGCGGGCAGCACCCGGAGTCAGCTGCCGACCTGCCCGACTGGCACGGCCTCGCGACCGCCGACGCCGTGCCCGACGCCGATCGCCGCAACGATGACATCGCCGGTCTTTTCTACACGGGCGGCACCACGGGACGATCCAAGGGCGTGATGCTGAGCCAGCAGAACCTGGTGGTCAACGCCATGCAGGCATCGCCCATTCTTGAGCTGCAGCCTGGAGACCGCTGCCTGCATACAGCGCCCATGTTTCATATCGCCGACTGGTGCATGTGCGTCGGCATGGCGCTCATGGGCGGCTCAAACAGCTTTTCGCCGGCGTTTGAGCCCCTGGCCGTGATGCGGCAGATTCAGGACGAGCGTATCGAGAAGATGCTGATGGTACCGACCATGATCAACATGATCGTCAATCATCCGCGGATCGCCGAGTTCGATCTGACCTCACTCACGGGCGTCATGTATGGAGCCTCGCCGATGCCGGAAGCGGTGATCCGACGCGCGCTCGAGGTTTTGCCGGGCGCGCGCTTCTACCAGGCCTATGGCCAGACGGAGGCGGCACCGATCATCAGTATGCTGCGCCCCGAGTACCACAACACGGCCGCCGAAGGTCCCTTTGCCGGTCGTCTCAAGAGCGCCGGCCAGGCCGTGCCGGGCGTCGAACTGGCGGTGCTCGACGCTGACGATCGCCCGGTCCCCATCGGCGAGGTCGGGGAGGTCTGTGCCCGGGGACCCAACGTCATGCTTGGCTATCGCAATCTACCGGAACAGACCGAAAGCACGCTCGCCGGCGGCTGGTTGCACACCGGCGACGGCGGTCGCCTCGACGAGGACGGCTTTCTGTTCATCGTGGATCGCGTCAAGGATATGATCGTCTCCGGCGGCGAAAACGTGTATTCGGCAGAAGTTGAGAACGCGATCTACCAGCACGAAGATGTAGAGCAGTGCGCGGTGATCGGGGTCCCGGACGGGAAGTGGGGCGAACGCGTCCACGCCATCGTCGTACCAAAGGCAGGCCGAAAGCTGCAGGCAGATGCGATAACCGAACACTGCCGCAGCCTGATTGCCGGTTTCAAGTGCCCCCGCAGCGTCGACTTTCAGACGCAGCCGCTACCGCTGTCCGGCGCGGGCAAGATCCTCAAGACAGAATTGCGCAAGCCGTACTGGGCGTAGACCGCAAGCGCAGCGACTGGTGCCATGACACTAGGCGACGTTGCGCGCCACATACACGGTGTTCGCTGCGCGCACGCCCAGGAAGGGATTGTCGAACTCCACCACGTGGGCCACGGCACTGGCAAAGGCAGCCTGCAGTCGCGCTACAAAATCGGCGTCGGGCGAATCGTCGCTCCAGAGTGCGAAAACGCCGCCGGGGCTCAGGTGTCTGCGTAACGCTGCAAGACCCTGCCGATTGTAGAAACCGGCACTGCCTGGCGCCAGCAGGGCGCGCGGCGAGTGATCAATATCCACCAGTATGATGTCGAAGCAGTTGCCGGGACGGTCTGCGTCGAAGCCTTCCTCGCTCGCGGCAAGGCTGAAGAAGTCCCCACTCACTGCCCGGTAGCGTTCGTCCGCGCAGAGCACCGATCCCAGTGGCACCCTGGACTCCTCGTGCCAGCGGATCACGGCCGGCAGATACTCCACAACCAGTAGCTCGCGCACGGCTGCGTGTCGGAGTGCCGCATCAGCGGTGTAGCCAAGACCCAGGCCACCGACGACCACAGAAAGCGCATCGCCTCCATGCTCCGCCAGGGCGAGATCTGCCAGGGCCACTTCACCCTCCACGAAAGCACTGGACATGAGGAATTCATCGCCCAGCTTCACCTCATAGATATCCCGCTGCCCAAGGGCCGCGAACCGCCGGCGTCGCAGAGCAATATCGCCAATGGGGGACGGTTGGTTGTCGACTTCCTCAAATGGCAGCTGCATAAGAACTCCGGCCCGATGGCAGAAAGGCGCGGGAGTCGCAGTAGAATCATGGCAATTCCCACACGGTCTATGGATGCACAATAGCAACAGTCTGTCGACCGCGCGACACCAGGCCAAGACACCAGGCCGAACAATTGAATGCGTTAATCACCGGCCGGGGTTTGTGCAATGCCGAAGCATGAAATATATTGAGGCTAGGAGCCTGTCGGACTTAGGGCATCGTCGCGAGGCGTGTGGGAATCGAGGACAAAATTTCGATCGTTTGAGGCGAATAGTGGTGACTATTTAACGAAAACGAGCGGGATTATGGACCGATTCCCATCAGCCGCAGCAGATGAGCCTAAGTCCGACAGGCTCCTAGGGGCAGGAGTGCCCGCCTTAATACGCAGTC
>JBHEPQ010000124.1:0-10489 GCA_046260215.1 Chromatocurvus sp. | reverse complement strand
CGGCCATGCACAAAGCGGCTGTCGAGCCTATCTTGGCGTCGCCGACGGATTCCAGGTGACGCCGGTTTTCGGCAGCTGCGCCACCGTGGTGCGCGAAAAGCTGGGTGGCCTCGACGGCGAACCCCTGAAAGCGGACGACCTGCTGCCCTGTCGCACCACGGTGCAGCGGCAACCATTGAGACTCGCGCCGGCCCAGCAACCGCGCTACCCCCGCGGCACCACGTTGCGGGTCATTCCCGGCTATCAGCAGACGGATTTTCCACGCCTGCAGCAGCGCCGTTTCTACGCCTCTGCGTTCAGCGTCACACAGCGCGCGGATCGCATGGGCTATCGACTCGAGGGGCCGGCTGTCGGCTGTGACCGCGAAGGCATCCTGTCAGAGGGAATCTGCCAGGGTGCCATACAGATTCCGGCGGACGGGCAACCGATCGTACTGCTCAACGACCGCCAGACCATCGGCGGCTATCCGAAAATCGGCTCTGCGCTGTCACTGGACTGCGCGCAGCTGGCACAGCAGACGCCGGGCGCGCCCGTTCATTTCGCGCCGATCAGCCAGCATGACGCACACAATGCGCTGCACCTCGCGAGCATCTTCGACGCTGGCCTGCAGCTCCGGGAACACCGGTCGTGAGCGCTGACCCTTTCGACGAAGCGGTCGAAGGGCTGCTGGTGGCGCGTAACCTGCGGGGAATGGCGCGGGTGCGTGACGCCTTGAGCGCCGGGTATGTGCGCCGCGCCGCACAACTGCTGAAGGCGAGCCGCCGCGTGATTATTGGTACCGGTTTCCCCGTGGCCGGCACCTTCGAGACCGATGGGCCGGTCGGCGCCATTGCCCTGTACCGCGTCATCGAGACACTCGGAGGCCAGTGCTGGCTGGCCTGCGCCGAACCGCTGTGCGACAAGCTGGCCGTTGATTTTCGCGTACTGCCCCTGGTCGCCCTGACGCAGGAAGAGGCCCGCAGCGAAGCCGCGCAATGTCTTGCCCGGGTCCTCCCTGACGCTATCGTCTCCATCGAGCGCCCAGGGCGCGGCGCCGACGGCGCTTATTATAATATGCGCGGCGAGGATATCAGTGCAGCCTGCGGCATATTTGACACCTATCTCGAGCAGGCCGACTGCCCGACCATCGCCATCGGCGACGGCGGCAACGAGATAGGCATGGGCAATGTCGCAGCGGTAATCAGCGGCATGGACATCGTGGGAGCCGCCACCACCTGCGACGAATTACTGGTCGCGGACGTGTCGAACTGGGGCGCGTATGGCATCATCACTTATCTGGAGCTGTGGTCGGGACGCGACCTGCTCTCGCACATTAACCCGCGGGACATCCTGGCCTATCTGTCGCAGCGCGGCAGTGTAGACGGTGTCAGCCGCGAAAATACATTGACCGAGGACGGCCTCGACGCCGCCGAGGGTGAGTCGCTCATCGCACAGCTGCGACAGTTGATCGCGAACCGGCAGTGACCCCAGAGACCGAGGCAAACGCACGATGACAACCGTATACCTTAACGGTGAATTTCTGCCCATGAGTGAAGCCCGTATTTCCCCGATGGATCGGGGTTTCCTGTTTGGGGATGGCATTTACGAGGTGATCCCGTCCTACCATGGCCGCCTGGTCGGCTTCACCCCCCATATGCTGCGCATGCGCGACGGCCTCGCCGCACTGGAAATCCGTACAGACTTAAGCGCAACAGCGTGGCGGGATATCGTGGAAGAGCTGGTGCGTCGCAATGGCACCGGCAATCTGGGTGTCTATCTGCACGTCAGCCGCGGCGCCGACAGCAAACGGCACCACGCGTATCCGGAGGCAGTTGACGCCACCTGCTTCGGTTTCACCTTTGAGATCCCACCCCCGCCGGTCGCGGACAAGCGCAGGGTCATGCCCTACAGGGTCAGCACCGCCGAAGACCTGCGCTGGAAACGCTGCCATATCAAATCGACCGCGCTGCTTGGCAATGTCATGCATTACCAACAGGGTCATGCCGCCGGCGCCCAGGAGACCATTCTGTACAACGGCGATGGCGAAATCACCGAGGCTGCGGCCTGCAACGTTTTCGTCATTCGGGACGGGGTGGTGGCAACGCCTCAGCTGGACCACCAGAAGCTGCCCGGAATCACCCGCCTGATGCTGCTGGATATACTGCGCAAATACAGTGATATTCCCGTAGAAGAGCGCACAGTGTCTTTTTCCGAGCTGGCAGAAGCCGATGAGGTATGGATCACCAGCTCCAGCAAGGAGATCGCCCCGGTCACGATGATCGACGACCGGCCGGTGGGCAGCGGCGAGGTCGGCGACGTCTGGGTTGCGGCGCAGGATCTGTTCGCGGCGCACCGCTACGATTACTGATGAGCCGGCCGACACGCGCGATGATCAGTCTGGATAACCTGCGCCACAACGCGGCGCATGCGGCGAGCCTTGCCCCCAACGCGCGATTGATGGCGGTGGTCAAGGCCAACGGCTACGGCCATGGTGCAGGCGTGGTCGCCGCGGCCCTGAGCGCGCATGCGTCTGCTTTCGCCGTGGCCTCTCTGGAGGAAGCCGCCTGTCTTCGCGACCGGGGCATCACGCAACCGATTCTGCTCCTGGAGGGCGTTTTCAGTGCCTCGGAAATCGTCGAGGCGGCAGCCCTCGATACCTGGACGATGATCACCTGCAGGGAACAGCTGAACTGGCTGTGCGAGGCACGGCTGAAGGCGCCGATGACCTGCTGGCTCAAGATCGACACCGGCATGCATCGCCTGGGCATCGCGCCGGAAGACGCGGACGACTTTCTCGGCAAACTGCGGGGCACAGCAAACGCCAGCCGGGATGTCGTACTGTGTACGCATTTTTCGCGCGCCGACGAGCTGGAGCAGGATGAGACAAGGCAACAGCTCGCCTGTTTTCTTGCGACCTGTGCCGGGAGCGGCTGTGCCCGCAGCGCCGCCAACTCGCCTGCCGTTCTCGCCTGGCCCGATACCCACCTCGACTGGATCCGCCCCGGCTACATGCTGTACGGCGATTCTCCCTTTACAGAACACCTACGCCAGGCCGACGCCCTGAAACCGGCAATGACCCTGGTCTCCCGCGTAATCGCGGTCCGCGATGTGCCGGCGGGTGATGCGGTGGGTTACGGTGCCACCTGGCGCGCCACACGCCCCTCGCGCATCGCCACCGTGACCGCCGGCTACGGTGACGGCTACCCGCGTACCGCTGCCAACGGCACACCGGTGCTGGTGAACGGGCAGCGCGCGCCCCTGGCAGGGCGGGTCTCCATGGATATGCTGACCGTGGATGTAACCGATCTGCCGCCGGTGCAGATGGGCGACCCGGTGACGCTCTGGGGCGAGCACCTGCCGGTCGGCGAGGTCGCTCGACACGCCGACACCATCGGCTATGAGCTTGTAACACGCATGCCACCGCGTGTGCCCCGGGAGGTAACACGATGAAAGCTACTGCTCCACACCCGAACCCGCTACCGGACGGCAGCCAGCTCGCCGCCCTGGACATCGGCAGCAATTCCTTCCACCTGATCGTGGCGCGTATCGAGCACGGCGAGATGCGACCGATCCAGATCCTTGCGGAAAAGGTGCAGCTGGGCGCGGGATTGAAAGACAGCCAGCTTTCCTACGAGGCCATCCAGCGTGGCCTCGATTGTCTTTCGCGCTTTTCCCAGGTGCTGCAGAGTGTTGAAACGGAACGTATCCGCGTGGTTGGCACCAACGCTCTGCGCCGCGCGCGCAACCGGCGGGACTTCACGGAGCCCGCGAGCCGTATCCTTGGCTGTCCGGTAGACGTCATCTACGGACGGGAGGAGGCTCGCCTGGTGTATCTGGGCGTTGCGCACTCGCTCGCAGACGATGCCGCCGCCCGACTGGTGATAGACATAGGCGGAGGCAGCACGGAGTTCGTCATTGGCGAGAAGTTCGAACCCAAGCGCCTGGAAAGCCTGCAGGTGGGCTGTGTGTCCTACACGGACCGTTTTTTTGCCAATGGCAGGCTGACCAGGTCCGCCTACGACAGCGCCTACGACCGCGCCCGCGTCGAGGTGTCGCACATACGCAAAGGTTTCCGCTCTCGCCACTGGTCCGAGTGCGTTGGCTCCTCGGGAACATTGCAGGCCATCGAGACAATCATCAACACGCAGGGCTGGAGCGACGGTGGTATTACCCGCAAGGCACTGCAGCGCCTGCGCAAGCAGCTTCTGCAGTTTCCGGATTTTCAGCGGATAGAGCTGGCCGGGCTGAGCGAGTCACGACGCTCGGTCATTACTGCCGGTGTCGCTATCGCCGAGGCCCTGTTCGATGTGCTGGAAATAGACAGCATGCGAACGTCCAAAGGGGCGCTGCGCGAGGGCGTCCTGTACGACCTCATGGGCAGGCTGCAGCATGAGGATGTGCGCGAGCGCTCGATAAACGCCATGATGCAGCGCTATGCCGTCGATGAGGACACCGCGGCGATCGTTGCCCGGCGCGCGCAGATGCTGTTCGCGGCAACGGCGCAGGCCTGGCAGCTCGGTCAGGTGGACGGTGAACTCCTGCACCGGGCTGCACGCACCCACGAGATCGGCATGTCCATTTCGCACAGGCACTTTCACCGCCATGGCGCCTATCTGCTGCGCAATTCGGACATGGCGGGTTTCTCTCAGGGCGAGCAGGAAAACATGGCACTGCTGGTGGCAGGGCACCGCGGAAAAGTGCGCAAGGAGCTGTTCGACGATGTCGGCACGCCGGAGCGACGACGCCTGCAGCGGATGCTGGCGATCATCCGTCTGGCGGCACTGTTCAAGTATGTTGAGCAGCTGGAACAGCTGCCCGATTTCACGATCGAGGCCCGTGACAAGGTTCTCCGGCTGGTTTTCCCCGAGGGCTGGCTCGACCAGCAGCCGCTGACAATGCAGGAGCTCGACCAGGAGCAGCGCACGTTCCGCAGGCTCGATCTCTCGCTGGAGATCGGTTAACGCTCTGCGCTGCCCCTGTGCGTTGCCGTTGCCCCCGGGGTTATGCCTCAGCGGAAGACGCGACCGCCCTTCATAACGAAGTCAACCGATTCCAGCAGGGTAATGTTCTGCAGCGGATCTCCCTTGACCGCAACGATGTCCGCCAGTTTTCCCGCATCCAGCGTGCCCAGATCGTCAGTTGCCCGCAGCAGCGTCGCCGCATTGATCGTGGCAGCACGGATCGCCTCCATCGGTGGCATGCCCGCCTCCACCATGAAAAAGAATTCGCGAGCGTTGGCGCCGTGGGGCGATACGCCGGCGTCCGTACCAAACGCAATCCTGACACCGCTCTTCCAGGCCTCGGAAAAGGAACCCTGGATCTGCGGCCCTACGGATGCCGCCTTCGGACGCACGACGTCGGGCAGCTTGCCATCAATCTCTGCCAGATCCGCCACCCACTTTCCCGCAGAAATAGTGGGCACATACCAGGTGCCGTTGCGCTTCATGAGACGGCGCGCTTCCTCATCCATGAAGGTGCCATGCTCTACCGAGTCAACGCCGGCACGGATCGCCCGCTTCATGCCCTCGGCCCCGTGAGCGTGCACGGCTACCACGAAACCATAATCCCGGGCCGTTGCCATGATCGCCTCGAGCTCCGCCTGGTTGAACTGCGGATTGGATCCGCTCTTGGCCAGTGACAGCACGCCACCGGTCACGGTCAGCTTGATGACGTCGCTGCCATCCTTGTAGCGCTGGCGCACGGCCTTGGCGGCATCCACCGGTCCGTTGACCACGCCCTCGGCGGGGCCAGGATCGCCGCGCAGGTCCAAGCGCAGGCCATTGGTGGGGTCGGCATGGCCACCCGTTGTGGCGATCGCCTTGCCTGCAGCGAAGATACGCGGTCCATCGACGTAACCTTTGTCGATGGCATTGCGCAGACCCAGCAGGGCCTCGACACTTTTTGCACCGAGGTCGCGTACCGTAGTGAAGCCCGCCAGCAGCGTGCGCTCCGCATAGACAGTGGCGCGCAGGGCGTAGTCGGATGGGTTGAGATAAAAGCCCTCCGTGTAGCTCCCAGGCGGATCCAGTTCGTGATCGAGGTGCACGTGGGTATCGATGAAACCGGGCATTACCGTGTGCTCACGCAGATCGATCACCTCTGCTCCATTGACTTCAATGTAACCGGATTCCACCCCGGCAATGCGATCCCCGGTCACAGTAATTGACATGTTCTCGAGCACACGACCGGCGGCAACATCCACCATCCGACCGGCATGCACGACGGTATCGACGGCGTTCGCGGCCAGCACCCCGCCAAACCAGAGACCTGTAGCCAGGACTGACGCCATCAGGCGCTTGCATTGCATCATGCTGTTCTCCTTTTCTGAATGAATCGTGTTGCCTTCTGGCGGATCAGCGATCGGAATCACACCCCGGACCGCAGCACCAGGCCGCAACCCGCTATAGGTTGACCCAGCTGTTGAGCGCCCTGAGCCGGAATACGGTATCACGGTACCCGAGGACGACAGAATCCGGCAGGATTTCCCGCACGTGCACGCCCGCCGTGCTGTCACCTGCACGGCGGCGCTCGCGGTTGATTAATACGCTGGATTCCCCGCCACTGGCGCGATAGTCGTGCTGCGAGTAGATGAGTGTCGGGATGTCGTCGCGGACGGCCTGTGACAGTTCCTCGAGCATAGGGGCCGGATGCGCGGCGAGTTCGATATTGTCCATTGCCGCTTCCGCCCGCGCGACCATGGCATCCACCGGCATTTCCCGGGCGCTGTCGCTGCTCTCCGACCCTGGGGGCTCATCTGCGCCAGCGCGCTCACTGCTGTCCGCCTGCAGGCTCTCGGGCTCTGCAGCGCCCTGTTCTGCTACACCCTGCTCTGCTACACCCTGCTCTGTAGCGCCGATCCCGGACTGCCTGGACGATGCCGCCTGAGCTGCACGCGCCTCGCCGTATAGCCTGCTCACTTCAGCAGAGGGAGTGGATTTGGCGCTGACCGCAACCGGCGTCTCCGGCGCAGGCGCGCTTGCCCGGCGCGGCACGGCCATCTGCGGCGTCGACGCCCCCGGAGCCGGCACCGCAGCCACAGAAGACTCTGCCGCAGGTTGCGTTGCCGTGGCCCGGGCAAGCCAGAGCCAGGTGATTACCGCCAGCGCGGCCACCAGCACCAGCGACAGAAGCGTGACCCAGGGCATCGCCGCGGCGTGTGCGCCAGTGGTATCTGCGACCGGGGAGGAAGGCGACTCGTCAAGTTCCACATCGCGCTCGCGCCGGGACCGGTCCAGGGCATCCAGGATAAAAGACATGCGCGGCTACCTCCGCTGAGTCACGGGACGGGAGGCCAGTTGCCGCGCTCACGCAGCTCGGCCACGCGCGCGCGCAATCCAGCCCCAGCGGGAACCCGCCCAAGCGCCAGATTCAGCTGCCGCAGCGTCCTTTCGCCCACCAGTCCGTCATCCGCCAGGCCATGCTCGCGCTGGAACAGTCTGACCCGTTCAGCCAGCTGCGGTGTGAAGCGATCCGCTGTCAGGGGCTGTGACTGACCATCGAGCGTCGCAAACAGCTGGGCGACGGCGGCCACCGCCGCACCGCGATCACCGGGACCCAGCACCCGGTCGAATGCCGGTGGCGCCAGCCACAGGTAGCGGTAGTCCCCCTGCCACAGCGGCGCCAGTACCGACAGCTGCACCCGCGCCGGACCCTGTGCTGTCGCCAGCAGAGCACTATCGTTCTCCAGCGTGAGAACGACTGCTGCCAGCGCCCCGCGCTCGGCAGAAATCAGATTAAGCACCAGCGGCCGCCGCATCTGTCGCAGATCCTCCCAGGTTTCGGCGGTCGCAGTGTCACAGCGGATTGCACCACCGGTCTGGTCGTCGCAGGGCAATAGCGGCATAGGTGCATCTGTATGCAGTGACCAGAGCACGCCCACAGCTGCTTCGCGCCCGAGGAGCGCAGCGGCCACTGCAGACCCGTCTTCGCCGCCCGGCACCACGGCCTGTGGCGCTGGCGCTGTTTCTGCTGTGCGCTCAACCGCAGCCGGATGCGTCGCGGCGTCGACCGATGTAGCCCCGGGTTCCGGCCACCAGAACAGCAGCGCTGCGACGCCCCCCGGGACAGCGAGGGCCATCGCCAGAAGCCCGATCATGCCAGCCGGTACCGCGCGCTCACCCGTGACTTCGCGCACGGCCCGGCGCAGCAGGCGCGGACTCACCCGCGTTGCCTGGCGCCCGTAGGCGCCCAGCAAAAGCCGGTCGCAGAGCAGGTTGATCAGGCGCGGCACGCCGTGGCTGTGACGATAGATTCCGCGCACCACCGCGGACGGAAACAGCTCGGTGCCGGGTGCGAGGCCGGCAACCTGCAGCCGGTGTCGGATGTACGCCGCGGTTTCATTCCGGCTAAGGGGTTCGAGGTTAAAACGGGCCGTCACGCGCTGGTTCAGCTGCCGCAGCTCCGGTCGGCGCAGCATCACGGCCAGCTCGGGCTGTCCGATCAGAATAATATGCAGTAGCTTTTCGCTGTCCGTCTCCAGATTGGTCAGCAAGCGTATCTGCTCCAGCACATCGACATCGAGATGCTGCGCCTCGTCGATCAGCAACACGGTCTTGTGACCCCGGGCATGATTGTCGAGCAAAAAACGATGCAGCCGATCCGTCAGTGACTTCAGTGTCGCGCCGTGCTGCGTGTAGTCGATGCCCAGTTCGTCGCACACGCTTGCCAGTAGCTCAGTCGCACTGAGCGCCGGGTTGAGAATCACCGCGATATCAGCATTGTCCGGCAGCTGCTCGAGCAGACAGCGATTGATCGTGGTCTTGCCCGTGCCCACCTCGCCGGTCAGGACGATAAAGGCACCGCCGGCACCGACGCCGTAAAGCAGGTGCGCAAGGGCGTCCCGATGCCGATAGCTCATGAACAGGTAGCGCGGGTTGACCGCTATGGAGAACGGGGCCTCGCGCAGGCCAAAGTACTGCAGGTACATAAAACTCGCTGAGCGGATGCCCGTCGCAAAAACCGCATTATGCTACAGGGGACTGCACCCGGGCGAGCAATCGCAGGGACTCGTCACACCAGGCAAGGTACTGTTCGCCGTGGCGAATACCCGCCAGCAACGCCAGGTAGACGCCTTTGCGCCGCAGGGGCAGTGTGTCCGGGTGCGAGTAATGGCGTCGGCGAATGCGCTCGTACAGGAACAGGCGCCGCATCATGTGTTCCCGGCGCGCCTCCATTTCGGCCTGCAGATGGGGCAGATTGTCCTCGGACAGGTTATACAGCTTGACCAGCAGGTCATCCTTGCTCTCGCGCACCTGACTGGTCGCAAACACCCAGTCATCCAGCGCCCTTCTGCCTGCGCCGGTCAGCGCATACAGCAGCTTGTCCGGCCTGCCGCGCTGTGACACCTTGCGCTGCGATAACCAACCCTTGTCCGTGAGCTTGCGCAATTCCTGGTAAATCTGCTGGTGAGAAGCGTGCCAGAAAAACCCCAGCGACGCATCGAAGGCCTTGGCGAGCTCGTAGCCCGACATTTCATCCTCGATCAGCGCTGTCATGATGGCATGTGGGAGAGCCATACTGTCCTTCCCGGCATTTCGCAAAACAGTGTGCATGATGCATGTGTCTCACGCCTTATGCAAAACATTGCATATATGTCGACAATATTCTAAGCTCCAGCACTCAAAACGATTTCTCCAGGAGACTTGAGCATGGCCCTCCCCCCCATTCTGCGCGATGGACTGCGCCTTCCCGCCGTCGGCGCACCGCTGTTCATCATTTCCAATCCCGACCTGGTCATTGCCCAGTGCAAGGCCGGGGTCGTCGGCTCGTTCCCATCGCTTAACGCGCGCCCGGTTGAAGAGTTCGAGCGCTGGCTGCAGCGCATTACAACGGAACTGGACGCCCACAACGCCGCAAATCCTGACAACCCGGCGGCGCCCTTCGCGGTCAACCAGATCGTGCACCGATCAAACAACCGGCTGCAGGAAGACCTCGACCTGTGCGTGAAATACAGGGTGCCCATCGTGATCACCTCCCTGGGTGCTCGCGAGGATGTGAATCAGGCCATTCACTCCTACGGCGGTATCGTTCTGCACGACATCATCAACAACCGATTCGCCCACAAGGCCATTGAAAAGGGCGCCGACGGCCTTATCGCGGTTGCTGCCGGCGCGGGCGGCCACGCAGGGTCTACCTCACCCTTTGCCCTGATCCAGGAAATCCGCGCCTGGTTTGACGGTCCGCTGCTGCTGTCGGGCTCCATCGCCACCGGTGACGCCATACTCTCGGCACGCGCAATGGGCGCCGATCTCGCCTATATCGGCTCAGCCTTTATTGCAACCGAGGAGGCGAATGCCGAGCAGGCCTACAAGCAGGCCATCGTCGATTACGACTCATCCGAAATCGTCTACAGCAGCCTGTTTACGGGCATCAACGGCAATTACCTGAAACCCTCGATTCGCAGCGCCGGCATGGACCCGGATAACCTGCCCGAGGGCGATCCCAGCAAAATGGACTTCGGCTCGGGTGGCAACAGCGACGCCAAGGCCTGGAAAGATATCTGGGGCTGTGG
>JBHEPQ010000110.1:0-3162 GCA_046260215.1 Chromatocurvus sp. | reverse complement strand
CTGTTCTGCCCATTATTTCCCCGAACCGTATTCGCGCACAGGTTGTGGCCCTGTACCTGCTGATCGCAAATCTGCTCGGCTTCACGCTGGGGCCAACGTCCGTTGGCCTGCTGACAGATTACGTATTCCGCGACCCCGCGCTGATTGGATACTCGCTGAGTATAGCGCCGGCGATATTCCTTATCCTGGGCTTCACCCTGGTCGTCTGGTCACTGCCGAAGTACCGGGCGGTGGTCGCCGCGGCGAGCTGACGCGTTTTCGTCGGCGGGACCACCAATATCAAATACATTTTCTGCGCTTTCTATACTTCCTGCACTGAAGAGGTTCACACATGACAGATCATATATTGCCCGCCAATATCACGGCTTTCCTGGCTCGCCAGCACAAGCTGTTGATCGGGGGCGAGTGGGTAGACGGAAGCGATTCTCCGATAGACGTTGTAGATCCGGCCACTGGCGAATCAATTTCCAGTATCGCCAACGCGGCGCAGACCGACGTCGATGCCGCGGTCGTCGCCGCACGAGTTGCATTCGATTCGCCCGGGTGGCGCGAGCAGAAACCGAATGAGCGCGGCCGCATGATCAACAGAATTGCCGACCTGCTGGAGCAGCACACGGAGGAGCTCGCCTATCTCGAGACGCTGGACAACGGCAAACCCTTCAGCATCTCCAAAGCCGTCGATGTCGGCGCAGCCGTTGGCGCGTTCCGCTACTACGCGGGCTGGGCAGACAAAATCCATGGCCAGACACACAACATCTCCATGCCGGGAGATTTCCACGCCTACACGCTGCGCGAACCCGTGGGCGTCGCCGCGCTGATTGTTCCCTGGAACTATCCCCTGGTGATGGCAGCGATGAAGCTCGGACCGGCCTTGGCGGCCGGCTGCGCCTGCATTCTGAAGCCAGCTGAAGACACCTCACTGACCGCCATACGCCTGGGCGAACTCATGCAGGAGGCCGGCGTGCCCGACGGCATCATCAATATCGTCACCGGCTACGGGCATACTGCGGGTGCCGCGCTCGCCGCGCATGAAGACGTTGACAAGGTTGCCTTCACGGGCTCAACAGCTACTGGCAAAGCCATCGTCACGGCCGCCGCCGGCAACCTTAAAAAGCTCACGCTGGAACTCGGTGGCAAGTCACCCTGCATCATCATGCCCGACGCAGACCTTGAACAGGCCATCCCCGCCGCTACCATGGCCGTTATGTTCAACTCGGGGCAGACATGCACGGCGACGACGCGATTGTATGCTCACGAGAAAATTTATGACCAGGTCATTGCGGGCGTTACCGAGGTGGCGAAAAACGTCAAGGTGGGGCCTGGCTTTGCCGAGGATTCGGTGCTGGGGCCGCTGGTATCCGCCAAACAACTGGCTCGCGTGCAGGCCTTCCTGGCCACCGGAAAAGATGAAGGCGATGAAATTGTGTGTGGCGGTGAACAACTGGGCGATACCGGCTATTTCTTCCAGCCGACTGTGATCAACGCGCGATCCGAACAGTCAACGCTGATCCGGGAGGAAATTTTCGGGCCCGTGATTACCGCGCAGCGCTTTGGCGATATCGACGAGGTCATCGCACTCGCTAACGCCAGCAGCTATGGCCTGTCGTCTAGCGTGTGGACCCAGAATCTCTCCCATGCCCACAAGCTCGCCAAATCACTAAGCACCGGCCAGGTAGGCGTCAACACAGCAGCCGTGGCCGACTGGGATCTACCCATAGGCGGCTACAAACAGTCCGGCTGGGGCCGCGAAAACGGCTTTGACGCCGTGGCCAATTACCTGCAGACAAAAGCCGTCGCCATGTCAATATGAGAGGCGTTATGAAAGACGTTATGAAAGACGCTCCAGGAGACCCGCAATGACCATGATGGATATCGGCGATGCCGAACTCTATGTCGAGGAACGGGGCGACGGCTTCCCTGTTTTCCTGGTTCCCGGGCTGGGCGGCAGAGCCCAGTTCTGGAACAATCAGGCGGATGAATTTGCGCGACACTTCAGGGTAATTCTTCACGACCACCGGGGTGTGGGCCGGTCGACGCCCGACAAGGTCGTGCTGGGGGCGGAGCACATGGCGGACGACCTCATCGCCCTGATGGACGCGCTGCACATTGAGCGTGCACACCTGGTGGGCCACTCGACCGGCGGCGCAATCGGGCAACACATTGCCTTGAAGCGGCCTGAACTATTGGAACGGCTGGTTCTGAGCTGCAGCTGGGCCGGACCGGACGCCTACTTTACGCACCTGTTCCACACGCGCCGACAGATACTGATCAACTGCGGTCCCGAGGCTTACCTGACCGTTGGCAGCTATCTTGCGACGCCCTCCAGAACACTCCAGCCCGAGATGCAGTCAGCAAGGTCGTTCCTGGCACAGCGCATTGAGGCATTCCCGGGCCTGCAGGTGGAACTGAGCCGTCTGGCGGCAGTTGTGGGCCACGACCTGCGCAGCGAGGTGGCAAAGATACGCCACAGGACACTTTGCATCGGCGCCAAGGACGACCAGATCACCCCGCCGGCGTTTACCGAAGAGCTGGCCGACCTGATCGCGGGCGCGGAGCTGCATCTGCTGGAACATGGCGGGCATTTCTGTCCAATGAGTGAAACGGGAGCCTACAACCGGCGCGTGCTCGATTTCCTGACGGCACCCGACTGAAACATTAGCGCTTAAAAAAGGAGGCCACTGCCATGTTCAAGCCAGGTTCCGTTGTCGTCAAGCCCGAGGAGCGCGAGTCGCTCTGGCAGCCGATGCCATCGCGCGGCTACGTTGATCTCATTCTGACTCCGGACAACATGCCCTATGACACCTTTGCATCGGGAACCCAGGTACTGCCCCCCGGCTGTCATGTCAGACAGCATGGTCATACCCAGAACCACGAACTTATCTTTATTTACGAGGGTGAAGGTATGTGCACGATTGACGGCACGGATCACGCTCTGGAAGCGGGGACGACGGTGCTGTTCGCGCGCAACTCTGTCCACCTGCTGAGAAATACGGGCGCTGTCGACCTGAAACTGTTCTGGGTTTTTTCCCCGCCCGGGCTCGATGACTGGTTCCGGGCGATCGGTCGTCCCCGCACGCCGGGTGAACCCATGCCGGAGCCCTTCGACCGGCCTGAAGACGTCCAGGAGGTCATGCGCAAGCTGAAGTTCATGCCACCAAAGCC
>JBHEPQ010000107.1:0-5137 GCA_046260215.1 Chromatocurvus sp. | reverse complement strand
GATGGAACGCCCGGTGCAGCTGACCGCTTACGTGTCCAAAGACAGCAGACTGCCGCCGCTGCTGGTGAAATACCGCGATGCAATCGAGGACACGCTGCAGGCGCAGATCGCTCGCGCCGACGGCCGCTTCAGCGTGAAGTTCGTCGAACCGGAGGCCGCTGACGGCGAGGTGGCCGAGCGCATCATCGACGAGTGGGGTTTCCAGCCGATGCTTACCTCCCTCGACGATCCGCGAGAGTTCTTCTTTTACCTGACGCTGGAAGACGATCATCAGGTAGTGCAGTTGCCCACCGGGGCGTTCGACCCGGAGGCCTTTGAGCAGACGCTGGAAGCGGGACTCAGACGCTTCGCCAGCGGCTTCACCAAGACCATCGGCCTGGTTTTCCCCGAGCAGGGCGGCGGCCAGTTTCCCGGCATGGCGCCGGCGGCACATACCTTCCAGACCCTGGAGCAGGAAATCTCACGCGACTACAGCATTCTGCGCGAGGACCTGGGCGATGGCGAGGTCGACCCCAGCGCTGATCTGCTGCTGGTGCTGGCCCCCGAGGACCTGGATGATGCCGGCGTCTACGCAATAGATCAGTTTCTCATGCGCGGCGGCACAGTCGTTCTCGGCACGTCGGCGTACTCAGTTGAGGCCCGGGGTAGCGATCTTCGCATGCGCGAGGTGGACAGCGGGCTCGACAGCTGGCTGGCGCAGCAGGGCATCGAGATCGCACCGGAGATGGTGCTGGACAGCCAGCATCGCGCGTACCCCGTGCCGGTCATGCGCCGCGTCGGCGGCTACGAATTCCGCGACATGCAGTTCGTGGACTACCCGTATTTCATTGATGTACGCAATGCTGGCCTGAATCCGGAACACCCGATCACAGCGGGACTGCCCAGCCTCGCGCTGGCCTGGGCCTCGCCAGTGGCGGTCACGCGCAGCGACAGCGCCGTCAGCAGCGAGTGGCTGCTGCGCTCGAGCCCCGGGGCCCGGCGCTCCAGCGCGCGCAATGTCATGCCGGGTGCTGATGACGTCGACACGTCAGCAGACAGCGCGTCACGCCAGCGCGAGACCCTTGGTGTACTGCTGCAGGGGCGCTTCCAGAGCGCATTCGAACAGCCGCCGGGGCGGGAGATTCGTGCCGATGCCGGCATTGAGGAAAACGCGGCCGCAGTCGGTAGCCAGCGCCTCCGCGGCCACCTCGGGCAGTCCTCGGACGCGGCGCGCCTGATCGTGGTCGGCTCCAACAATTTCGCCAGCGACCAGATCATGAGCGGCCTGGTCGCCGCCAGCGGCACCCAGTTCCTGAGCCCGGTAGAGCTGGTCATGAACAGCCTGGACTGGGCACTCACCGACGGCAACCTGCTGCAGATACGCTCCCGCGCCCACTTCAACCGCACGCTGCCGCCCATGGATGACAGCGCCCAGGCCAGGCTCGAGTACTTCAACTATGCCGCTGGCCTGTTGCTGCTGGCGCTGTTCGCTCTGGTGCACTGGCTGCGTCAGCGTCGGCGCCGCGCCCACTGGCGCAAGGTGCTGGCATGACCGCGCGCCTGGTCAACTGTCTGGCGATACTCGCCTGTCTGCAGCTGGGGATTATCGCCCTGTTGTACTGGCCCGAGAGCGTATCCGATCCAGGAGCGGCGGCAACCTCCGATACGCTGCTGCCGGTATCCCGCGACAAGGTCGGGCGCATCGGCGTAACAGATGCAAATGGCAACAGCGTGATGGTTGTCGGGCGCGACGGTCAGTGGATGATCGAGGCAGACGCGCTGCCGGCGGCGACGTCTGTGGTTGACCGACTGCTGGACACACTGGCGGCGCCCGCCGGCTTCCCGGTGGCGCGCAGCGAGAGCGCCCGCGAACGGTTCGAGGTGGCTGCCGGGGTCTTCCAGCGCCGCATCACGTTTGCGGATCGTAGCGACGAGACCGACGCGGGAGAGGCCGCAGCCAACGACGCCACCACAGTCTACCTGGGCACATCACCGGGCATGCGCCGGGTGCACGCCCGCCGCGGCGACAGCGCGGCAATACTGGCCATTTCATTAAACACTTTCGATGTACCCGCGACGGTGGATGGCTGGCTGGATCCGAACCTGCTGTCAATGGATGCTATTGAGCAGGTGGCGGTAGCGGGCGGCGAATGGAACAAACAGGGCAATGCCTGGACGGCGACAGGCGAGGGCGCCATTGAAAACGCCGCGGCCACAGATGCGCTGATGGCACTGGAGCGTGCGCTGGCGAACCTGCAGATCACTGGCATACTGGCTGACGAGGCACGGCCGCAGGTGTCAGCCCAGGCCGCTTTCGAGTTCACGGTCACGGGCTCCTCGCAAGCCGTCGACCTGCAACTGGCGCCAATGACAGAAGGCGGGGAAGCCCGCCTGTACAGCAGCCAATTCGACCGCTGGTTCACTCTCGACGCCCACGATCGGGATCAACTCACCGGGGCTCTGGACGGTTTGACTGAGGCAATGGCGCCCGCCGGCAAAAATGCAGGCAGCGAGACGACCGGCGACGATGCATCTGCTGCAGTCGGCGCACGTTGCAGTGGAGTCCGGTGCATTCTATGGCGCCTCGGGCGTGGCAGCGGCATAGCCCATGGCCTGTCGCTGCACCACGTGGCGAATAATCTGCTCCCGGGCAAACTCATCCGCATCAAATTCCAGGCGAATGCGGCATGGTCTCTCAGGGTTGCCACTGGGCTCGCTGGCGAGGACCGTGCAGTTGAGGGACACAGGCGCCTGTGAAGGCTGCAGTAACAGGCTGAGGCGCCGGCGGGCACCAACTGGCAGCCACTCGTTGTTGTCGAAGGCGATACCATTGCCACTCAGGCTGACCGCGGTGGGGACATGGCGAGTGGTATCCTCTGCGTCCTGTTCCGGCAGCATGGATCCGAGGACAGTGATCTTGCGGTTCAATAGGCCCAGGGCCTGACCGGCGACCGGGTCTCTGCGAAACACCTGATTGATAGCATCATTAAGTTCGGCGTCCACCCTGGCAAGCCATGCCTGAGCGTCGGACCGCTCTCCCTCGATACCCGGGTCTGAACTGCCGGCATGGTAGAGCGGCAGTACATCGTCGACCCGGAAATACTCTCTGCGCTCGCCACTGATTGTCAACGATACCCCTCCAAAGGTTTTATCTTAGCTCTTTACCTTCAGCGATGACAGCGCCAACGCAGCGCGGACTCCGGACCTTCTGCAAATGAAGACCTGCCCCGTCTAGCCCTTGCCCGTCTCCAACTGACTGATTGCGTAGGTGACTACAATCCAGAGAAGCATCAGCAGGGGTAAATAGCGTCCCACCAGGTACATGCGCCATTCCCACCAGCGACTTTCGGTACCGAGTACGGTACGAATGACATGCGGGGGGATGAACCAGCAGAAGAGCGCCGCGCCCATCACCCCCGAAAAAATAACGACGTTACCGCCAGTGATGCGGTCGACGACGTCCAGCACTGGCTCCCCGGCAATGGACCACTGTAACGGGGTGAAACTCAGCGCTGACGCCGTACCCAGCAGCAGTATGACACCGGTGACAAGCGAGACCGAAGCTGCATTACTCAGGCGGAACTCCTCCGCAACCGCCGCAATCATGACTTTCATGCCGGCCAGACAGGTGCTGAAAGCCGCAAGAAAGAACAACAGGAAGAAAACGATTGCGATCCAGTATCCGCCGTTCAGGCCTTCAAAGGCACGGGGCAGGGTGGCAAAGGCCAGCTGGCTGCCTTCCGCCGGCTCCATGCCGAAAGCGAACACAAAGGGAAAGATCATCCAGCCGGCCAGCAAAGCCACACTCGTCTCCACACCGGCAACAACCAGGCACGCCCGGGGCACATGTGTCTTGCGTGGAATGAAGCTGCCATAAGTCACCAGGAAACCCTGGCCGATCGTCAGCGAGTAGAACGCCTGGCCGAAAGCAAAGGCCCACAGGCGACCATCGGCAAGTCTGGTCCAGTCCACTTGAAAAAAGAAATCCACGGTGGCCTGCCACCCTGGTGTACGACTGGCGAAAATGACCAGACCGATCATCGTGGCCAGCAGAACCGGCATCATCAGTTTGGAAAGCTTTTCGATCGCCTTGATGTCTCGGACGAGCACAAGGACCGCGAGCAACGTAACGGCGAGAAAATACCACAGAGAGTTGTAGCCACTCGTATAGCTTGCAAATCCACGCAGGTCGCCACGTACCGCATCGACTGCGTAGCCCAGCGTCCAGCCCGTGACCACGACGTAGTAACTGGTAATTGCCATGGTGACAAGAACCACGAACCAGCCGTACACGACGCCGAACCGGTTCACCCGGCGGTAGGTCTGCACCGTACCGCCCTTCGACAGCCGACCGGCGGCGACCTCCAGCGTCATGATCGGCAGGGCGACAACGATGATTGCGAGAAAATAAGCGATAACGAATGCACCGCCACCGTTCTCGCCGACCATGTACGGAAACCGCCAGAGATTGCCGAGCCCCACGGCAGCCGCAGCCATTGAGGCAATAAAAGCCGGCTCCGAGCTCCATTCGCTGCGGGCTTCCTCGACGAATTGATGTTTACTCTGCACGCTGAATAGCGTCCCTATCTGCGCTTCGCTCCGTCTGAGCTTCGTAAGCAGTGCAGCCGGGAGAACGAACGCCTGTCGAGGCGCAACGCGGCCCTCTAATTTTCCGGGGACGCCTGCAGCCGCTGCATAATGCTCGAAAAATCCATCGCGCCATTGCCATCGGCCTGATGCTCACCATACAGCATCCGCGCCAGCTGGCCCATACGATTGGCGACCCCGCCGTCCTCGGCAATATCCATCGCCAGCCCGAGATCCTTGACCATGAGGTCCACCATGAAACCCGGCTTGTAGTCGTTACTCGCCGGAGCGGCGTCCATAACACCCGGATAGGGGTTGTACTTCTGCAGTGACCAGTTGCTACCGGAGCTGGCCGCCATGATCTCCGACAGCACCCTGGGATCGAGCCCGTGGCGCGCACCCATCTCCAGCGCCTCGCAGGTACCGATCATGTGGATCGCCAGCAGCATGTTGTTGCAGCCCTTGGCCACCTGGCCCGCGCCCGCGGGGCCGGCGTGAAAGATGTTCTTGCCCATGTCGGCGAGAATGACCTTTGCCTTCTCGAAGGTGTCGGCTTCGCCACCGCACATGA
>JBHEPQ010000082.1:0-4838 GCA_046260215.1 Chromatocurvus sp. | reverse complement strand
GGCTTTTAGCGTCGGTGCGGCTGGCTTCAAGGAATACTTTATTCAGCAGGTTTACAGACAGCGTCAGGAACTTATCCTGCGGAATAGACTGGTTTTTTGTCGCTGCCATTGAGGCCTCACTGCGGATGCAAGTCGGCAGTCTAAACGCTGGCAAACCCGAAAACCAGAAGCTATCGGCCCTTCGGGTCAAGGGAAACCGTTGATAAACCGGGACAATCACCACTGGAGCCCCTGCGAGGAGGCCAACATAGAATGGACCGCAGCCGGGACACCCCGATCGCGGGACTTTGGCGACATTTATTACTCGGCAGACGACGGGCTGGCGGAAAGCCGCTACGTGTTTCTCCAGGGCAATGGTCTCGAGACGCGCCTCGCCGCAGCAAAGCATGGCGTCTTCCGGATCGGCGAGCTCGGTTTCGGCACCGGACTCAATTTCCTGCTGACCTGGGCACTGTTCCGGGAGCACGCGGGAGCGGATGCGCGGCTGCACTACTGGAGCTGTGAGCGATACCCCCTGAGCGGCCGGGACCTGCAGCGCGCCCTGGGCGCATGGCCGGCGCTTGCCCCCCTGGCAGCACGTTTATACACAGCTTATCCACTGCCCGTGCGCGGGCAGCATCGCTGCCTGTTTGACGATGGCCGCGTGGTGCTGGATCTGTGTTGGGAGCCTGCGGATGATGCGCTTGGCGAGCTGGCGGAAAACGGCGACACCGACGTGGATGCCTGGTACCTCGACGGCTTCGCTCCCGCCGACAACGCAAGCATGTGGCATCCCCGCCTTTTGCGATCCCTGAGTCTCGCGAGCCGCCCCGGCACCACCTTTGCGACCTTCACCGCCGCCGGTGCCGTGCGCCGCGGCCTGCAGGCCGCGGGCTTTAGCGTCAACAAGCGTCCCGGCTTCGGGCGCAAGCGAGAAAGTCTACAGGGCACGCTGGACACGGCCCCGCCACCGCTGGAGACGACCGGCACCCCCTGGGACCGACCGGCGCGGCGGCAACCGCGTGCCAGCCGCGCCATCGTCATCGGTGGCGGGCTGGCCGGCTGCCTGACCGCCGCGGCGCTCGCCCGCAGGGGCATTGCGGTCACTCTGATGGAGCGCAATACACTGGCCTGCCGCGGATCCGGTAATGCCCAGGGCATCATCTACACGCGCCTGTCGCATCGACATTCCCCGCTAACGGACCTTTCCGTGCTCGGCTACCTGTTCGCGCTGCGGCACTATGCGGGACTGTTTGCGGATGATGTGCTGGTCCGGGGGGTCGACGGCGACCTGTGTGGCTGTTTCCAGATGCACGGCCCGCAGTCGAGGGTGCACGATATAGGGCAGGCGCTGCGCGACATCCCGCAACTTGCCGAGGTTGTCAGCCGCGAGGACGCGGCGTCGCGCTGTGGCCTGCTGCCCGCCAGCGGCGGCCTCTGGCTACCGGGCTCGGGATGGCTGGATCCGCGCGCCGTCTGCACCGCGGCCGCTCAGCACAGAAATATCAGCCTTCATGATGGCTGCGGCGCGGTAACGCTTGCGCACCAGGGCGGACGCTGGATGGCCACACCCGAGCACGGGGACAGCCAGAGCGCCGCGGTTGCCGTTATCGCTGCAGGCATCGGCACGACGGGATTCCCGGACCTCGACTGGCTGCCACTGCGCCCGATACGCGGCCAGACAACCACCCTCCCCGCGGCGAAACTGCCCGCGGCTCCCGCGGCGGCGTTCTGTCACTCCGGCTACCTGGCGCCCGCGCGCCGCGGTGAATACTGCCTGGGCGCTACTTTCGCTCCTAACGACGGCGATACCACGCTGCGCGAGATTGACCATCGCTACAACCTCAACGCTCTCGGCGATGCAGTGCCGGCCTGGGCCGACGCACTGGGGAAGCTGGATGTTGCCGCACTGGACGGGCGCGCCGAGCTGCGCTGCGCGTCCCCGGACTACCTGCCGATGGTGGGGGCTGTCCCCGACCGCCCGGACTGGCAACAGCGCTATGCTGACCTCGCACACAACGCGAAGCAGAGGATACCGCTGGCCGGCACTTATCGGCCGGGCCTGTTCGTGAACAGCGCCCACGGCTCCCGCGGTCTGACCACCACGCCCCTCGCCGCCGAGCTGATTGCCAGCCTGGCCTGCCGCGAGCCCGCGCCGGTCAGCCGCGGGCTGCTGCGCGCGCTGGCGCCGGCACGTTTTATCATTCGTGACATCATTCGACATGGGACCCGCCGATGAGCCCCCTCCTCGCCGGTCTGCTGCTGCTCGCCGTTCAGGTGGTCGCTGTCGAGGCATTCGCTATCGAGCGCCTGGGTTATCGGGTGCTGGAGCAGCGCGCGCACCCGCGCGAGAACTTCGTACAGGGACTGGAGATTGTGAACGGGCGGCTGCTGGTCGGAACAGGCCAGTATGGCCGGTCGCGCCTGCGACGTTACGAGTTCGATGACATGGCCCTGATCGACGAGCGCGCGCTGCACCCGCGTCTGTTCGGCGAGGGCATCACCCAGTTTGGGGACCGTATTTATCAGTTGACCTGGCGCTCCCGACTGGGCCTGGTATACCGCGCGGATGACCTGCGCCCGCTGGGGCGCTTCCGCCTGCGCGGCGAGGGCTGGGGCATCACCAACAATGGCGAACAGCTGGTGTACAGCGACGGCAGCGACTCGCTGCGCTTCCTGGACCCGCAGACCCTGGAACTCGTTCACAGAATCGCAGTAACCCGGGATGGGAAGCCGCAGCGGCGGCTCAACGAGCTGGAGTGGATCGAGGGCCGCATCTGGGCGAATGTCTGGCAGACTGACGAGATCGTCATCATCAACCCGGCAACCGGCGCGGTGGAGGGCGTGCTCGATCTGTCCGGCCTCCTGCCGGACAGCGCCAGAAGACCCGACACTGACGTTCTCAACGGCATTGCCTATGACCGTGAGCGCGCCGAGCTGTGGGTCACCGGCAAGCGCTGGCCGCTGCTCTATCGCGTCGAGACCGTCCCGGCCGTGAGCGGCGAGGGTGCCAAAGAGGACGCAAGCGCTGCCAAGACACGCTAGAATGACTATTTTTCATTGCACAGGATCTTTATGACTATCGCACACAGCAATCCGCCCACCGCACACGCCAGTTTCAGACAGCTGCAGGACGTTCCCATAGATGCCCTGAACCTGCGTGTGCAGCACTTCGAGCACCGGGAAACCGGCGCGCAGCATTACCACCTCGCCAGCGATCACGGCGAGAACGTGTTCCTGGTGGCGCTGCGCACGGTACCCCAGGACTCCACCGGGGTCGCGCATATCCTGGAACACACGGCGCTGTGTGGCAGCCGGAATTACCCCGTGCGCGATCCGTTTTTCATGATGCTGCGACGCTCCCTCAACACCTTCATGAATGCCTTCACCAGCGCCGACTGGACGGCTTACCCGTTTGCCAGCCAGAACCGCAAAGACTTCGACAACCTGCTGGACGTCTATCTCGATGCGGTTTTCTTTTCCAGCCTCGACCCATTGGATTTTGCCCAGGAGGGCCACCGGGTCGAGTTTGCCGAGCCCGACAATAGCGACAGCGAACTCGTCTTCAAAGGCGTGGTATTTAATGAGATGAAGGGCGCGATGAGCTCCGTCAGCTCCACCCTGTGGCAGACACTCTGCGAGCACCTGTTCCCCACCAGCACCTACCATTTCAACTCTGGCGGCGACCCGGCCTGCATCCCGGATCTCACTTATGAGCAGCTGCAGTCGTTCTACCGTAGCCATTACCATCCCTCCAACGCTATCTTCATGACGTTTGGGGATATTCCGGCGGTTGAACACCAGACCGTGTTCGATGACCGGGCGCTGCGCCACTTCACGCGCAGCGATGCCCATATCGCGGTAAGCCCTGAGCGGCGCCTGCCAGCACCGCAGCGGATTCATAGCAGCTATGCCTTCGACGAGGACAGCCCCTGTAACGAAAAGACACATATCGTGGTTGGCTGGATGCTTGGCGAGAGCACCGACCTCGAACAGTTGCTCGAGGCACAGCTGCTGACCGCCGTGCTTCTGGAAAACAGCGCCTCGCCGCTACAGCACGCCCTGGAGACGACCGAGCTCGGAAGCGCGCCCTCCCCCCTGTGCGGACTCGAGGACTCCATGCGCGAGATGGTGTTCTGTTGCGGCATCGAAGGCAGTGAGGTCGACCGGGCAGAAGCCGCCGAGGCTCTCGTGCTGGATGTGATCGAGCGCGTGGCCCGGGAGGGCGTAGCCACGGATCATCTCCAGGCTGTGCTGCACCAGCTCGAGCTGCACCAGCGCGAGGTGGGCGGAGACGGCTTTCCCTACGGCCTCAGCCTGATTCTGCAGGCGCTGGGCTGTGCCACCCATCACGCAGATCCGATTCCGCTACTGGATCTCGAACCGGTCATCGCCTCGCTGCGCGAGAAAATCGAGGATCCGGACTATATTCGCGGCCTCGCACAGCGTCTGCTCCTCGACAACCCTCACCGCATCACCCTGATTATGTCACCCGATCCAGCCCTGTCTGCACAGCGCTCTGCCAGCGAGCGGCAGCGACTCGCCGCTATCAAGGCAGAACTGGACGACGATGCCAGACAGGCCATCGTGGCGCGCGCCGACCAACTGCAGAAACGACAGCAAGAACACGTGGATGCCAGCATCCTGCCCAGGGTAACGCTGTCCGATGTCCCCGCCGAACTGCCCCCGATCAATTACCGGGAGCACCACGGCGGACCGGTCGACGTCACGACCTATGAGCAGGGCACAAACGGACTTGTGTATCAACAGCTTGTGGCGCCGCTACCCGGGCTGGACACCAGGGAGCTGGGGCTACTCGGCCACTACACCGCAATGGCTACCGAGCTGGGCATCGGCGG
>JBHEPQ010000078.1:0-7818 GCA_046260215.1 Chromatocurvus sp. | reverse complement strand
GCCACAACGCGCCTTTCCCCGGCGAAGATCGGGATCGGACGCTGGGCTGAAATAGCCCGGCATGGTCTATATGGCCGCAACCCACACCAGGGAGAGTGTCAGCATGAAATATCCAGTCGTCGTACACCACGACAAAGACAGCGCCTAAGGCGTCTCAGTGCCGGATCTCCCCGGCTGTTTTTAGGCTAGTTGCCCGGCGTTCCTGGCATGCCGCTTGTATCTGCAGGGGTACACCGCATACTGGACGGGTTCTGATACGCGGAGCAACAATGCAACCTATTCATCCCCTGTATAGCCTCTGAGCGATGCTTTTCTCCTATTCCGATATCGAAGAATCAACCCGCGAAGACATCTTCAAGCTGGGCACTAAGTATTTCAGTGAGGGACGGGCAACCGCACCCAGTGTGCAGCGCGGCGGCGAGATCGTCAGTGGTATCGTCCGTGACGGGTACAGCAGGTCCATGCGCGTGTACGTACGGACCCTCGGTGAGGACGCGGGCATCTCCCTGCATGGCGAGTGCAGCTGCCGCCAGAAGAGCAACTGCGAACACGTGGTCGCGCTGTTGCTGCAGGCTCTGCAGGATCAGGGTGCCCTGCCAGAAGCCGTCGCGGCGGACGACTCCTTGCTCGCTTCCGGCAAAGGCGGCGCTTCGCGGGCGGGCGCTGAGAAAACCGGGGTTGCGGCCAAGCGGAGCTCGGCGCACGCGTTGCTCTACCTGCTGCATCCGGATGACGAGGGTCTGCACGTGGAGCCGATCGTTGCCAGACAGTTGAAAAATGGCGACTACAGACTCGGCCGCGCCTACCAGATTCCGCGCTCACGCAGTGGCACGCCGCCGGCGTTCCTGCAAGCAGAAGACCTGGCGCTGATGCCCTGGCTGCGACAGCTGCCGTCCGACAGGTACGGCGGGCTGATGGTCGATGGACCCGGTCACGATGCGTCGCTGCAGGCGCTGATCGACACGGGGCGCTGCCGAATCGGGGAATCGGAAAACAGCCTGCGCCCAGTGCATCCCGGTAATCGGCGCGATCTGCAGCTGCGCTGGATCAGCGACAAGGCCGGTTATCAGTCTGTGGTGGCGAGTCTGGAGCCGCCGGCGGATCTCGTGCAATTATCGGCACCATGGTATATCGACGCCGCCTCGGGCGAGGTAGGCGCGGCGCATTGCGAGCTGCCTGCAAGGGCGATAGCTGAACTGTTGTCCACCGCGCCGGTTGCGCCTGGCAGGGCGGCGGAATTCGCGCGGGCATTGCAGGACCGCTACGACGATCCGAATCTGCCCCTGCCGCTTGCGTATGAGATAACGGAGCAGCCAGCCGTTCGCCCCGTGCCGCTACTTACGCTGGTTACCCGGGCGCTCGACCCCGCCGATTTTCTGGGCCTGGAATCTTATCTGGATTACGCGCGCCTGCGCTTCGATTACGACGGTCTCCTGCTGGATCCGGACGCGCCGGACACCCGGCTGCAGGACGGCGACGTCCTGCGCGTGCGCCGCGACCACAAGGCGGAGAAAGCGGCAGTCAAACAGCTGTCAAAGGCAGGTCTTGTTCGCGACCACGACATCGAACCCCCGGACGGCCAGGCCTGGTTTACCCCCCGTGAGCACTCCCTGCTTATCGATGACGCTGAACCCTGGCTGGACTTTCAGCACCGGGATCTCCCCGCGCTGCGCGAGCAGGGCTGGCAGGTTGATTTCGATGATTTCCGCTTCCGCCTTGACGAGGTCTCGGCCTGGATCTGTGACATCGACGAATCCGCCGGCGGCGACGACTTCAGCGTTGCGCTACAGGTCCAGGTAGGGGGGCAGACGGTGCCCCTGCTGCCGGCACTGCTGGATATCCTGCATGACACGCCACGCACCGCGCTGGAAGCCGACGCGCCCCCGGCGGAGCACATGCTGCTTCCCTACACCGACGATGTAGGGCTGGAACGCTTACTGCGTCTTCCAGCAGAGCGAATGATGCCGATTCTGCGCACGCTGATGGACATCCTTGGCGGAAGCCCGCCCGCCGCACCGGAAGACCGCCTGGCCGTGAACCGGGCGCAACTGCTGCGGCTTTCCAGCCTGGATGCAGGTACTGAAACCAGTGCAGAACCGCTGCAGTGGCGGAGCAACGGTGACGCGGCGGCCATGCTGCTCCGCCTGCGGGGGCTGGAGGAAATTCCAGCCGCGCTGCCCCCGAGCGGATTTACCGGCACGCTGCGTCCCTATCAGCAGGCGGGGCTGAACTGGCTGCAGTTCCTGCGCGAGTTCGGTTTCGGGGGCATCCTTGCGGACGACATGGGGCTCGGAAAGACCCTGCAGTCCCTGGCGCATGTATTGCTGGAGAAGGAATCCGGGCGCGCGCGGCATCCGAGCCTGGTGGTTGCGCCCACCAGCCTCATGTTCAACTGGCGCGAGGAAGCCCGGCGATTCACGCCGCAATTAAAGGTGCTGACACTGCATGGCCCGCGGCGCAAGGACTATTTCGGAGAAATCGACCAGTACGATCTTGTGCTGACCACCTATCCCCTGCTGGCCCGGGACCGCCAGGTGCTTCTGGCACAGTCCTTTCACCTGCTGATTCTCGACGAGGCACAGATGATCAAGAATCCGCGGGCGCAGGCCAGCCGGCTGGTCCGGGAGCTCGACGCCCGCCATCGACTGTGCCTGTCCGGCACCCCGGTGGAGAACCATCTGGATGAACTGTGGTCCATGTTCGACCTGCTGATGCCGGGCCTGCTAGGCAGTCGCAGGGATTTCACCCGCAACCTACGCAACCCGATAGAGAAGCGCCGCAGCGACGTCGCCCTGCAGCGCCTGCGCGGCACCATCAGCCCCTTTCTGTTGCGCCGCACCAAGCAGCAGGTGGCCACTGAATTGCCGGACAAGACCGAGATACTTCGGCACGCCACGCTGTCGGATCGGCAATGGGAACTCTACGACACCCTCCGCCTGGCCCTGCATCGCAAGGTGCGGGACGAAATCACCCGCCAGGGACTGGCGCGCAGCCAGATCGTGATTCTGGATGCCCTGCTCAAACTGCGCCAGACCTGTTGTGACCCGCGTCTGGTCAAGGGACTGCCGGACGGGCCGGTGCCCGGCTCCGCCAAGCTCGATCTCCTGATGCAGCTCATCCCCGGCATGCTGGAGGATGGGCGGCGCATCCTGATCTTCTCCCAGTTCACGACCATGCTCGACCTGATTGCACAGGAGCTGCAGGCAGCGGGGCTGCCCTACATCACGCTGACCGGGCGCACCCGCCGTCGCGAGCAAGCGGTGGCGCGCTTCCAGTCAGGAGAGGTACCGCTGTTTCTGATCAGCCTGAAAGCGGGCGGGACGGGCCTCAACCTGACCGCCGCAGACACAGTCATTCACTATGACCCCTGGTGGAATCCCGCGGCGGAACGCCAGGCCACCGACCGTGCCCACCGCATCGGCCAGCGACAGCCGGTATTCGTTTACAAACTGATCTGCGCCGGCACCGTGGAGGAAAAAATACACCACATGCAGCAGCGCAAACAGGCCCTCGCCGACAGCCTGTACCGGGGCGACGGACAGCACGAACCGCAATGGGACAGCGATGCCGTGGAACAGCTGTTCGCTGCTGTGGGATCGAAGGCGGAGGGAACTCGCCAATGACAGGTGAGATCGAGTTACGCGTGGACGAACTGCTGCTGGAGCAGGGCGAATACGTGCCGCTGGAGCTGCTGTTGCAGGAGGCACGTCTCGACTACGCGGATTATGAGGCCTGGCGCAACGGTGAAATCGACCGCCTGGATGAGGCACTGTTCGGCGACCCCCAGCAGGTCTGCGACCTCCTGCGGCATGCCGCACGATACCTGGAGCGGCGCGGCTGGCAAGCGGTCGACATGCCCTACGCGCGCTGGGGGACAGGCGACACCGATGATGCCGGCGGCGCGCTGCGTTTCAGTGCCAGCGATGCACTGGATGAACTGTTTCGCAGAACTTACCGCAAACCCGAAGATCTGCCGCAGATGGATCTGTTCACCGACAGCCCGGCGACCGCGCTGTGTAACGGCATCATCGAGGCCGTGCTGAGCAGGGATATCACCACGGCGCGACGTCGACTGGACAGGCTCACGGATATGGCACCCGATGATACGCGCCTCGGCGATCTCGACGTTCTGACCGCGGCACTGCAAGAGCTGGAACAAGAACCGACCGACGTGGCACAGGCGCTGTCGCAGTTACAGCATACGCTGGTGCCCGCGGTAGAGCGGCTTCTCGGTATCGCGGCGAGCCGCCAGTATCTGGTGCCGCACTGGCGTCGACTGTCCCGGGCGCTGGAGGAGACTCCGTTCAGCAATGAGGCACCCCGCCTGCATGCCAGCTATACCGCGGCCCGGGCACTGGACTGGACGGGGGCGCGCGACGCTATCGAGCACGAACAGCACTGGCGCAGCTACCCGATACTCCTGCAGCGTCACGCCGAGGCCTGTGACAGGCAGCGTGACCCTGCTGGCTGGTGGAGCTGGTTCACCCTGCTGTGGTGGCACCCGGGCAATGAGGATGCGCTGGACAACAGCCATCCCGAGCTGCGCCAGCTATGGGAAGCGTTCCAGACTATCGAGCCTGAAATGCCCGTCAGGTCGTTTCCGTCATGGGCTTTGCTTCAGCGGCCCGGCCTGGCGCATCTGGCCGATAACCCGCGATGCAACATGGATGAGGCACCGGCGGATTTCGCGACACTGCTGGCGCTGATCAGCCTGCGACGCCAGTCCGCTGATGGCGGTCCACGGGAGATGACTTTGCGGGCGCAGCTGCAGGGGCAGAATGCCGAGCTACTGCGGCATTTTCTCATGGCAGCGGGAAACATGGCGATGGGAAAACAGGCGACGGCGCCCCGCCATGCATGATGGCGACACACCCGACGCGATCCCGGAGCGCGAACTGCGACTCGCCCTGGTGTGTTATGGCGGTGTTTCACTGGCAGTCTACATGCACGGCATCAGCCGTGAGATTCTCAAGCTGGTGCGCGCCTCCCGCGCCTACCATGAGCTGAGCGAGGACGCTGCGGACACTACCTGCTATCGCGACGTCGCCAGGCATCGCGGCGAGCTGGACACCGAGGCGGTCTACTTTAAGCTGCTGCAGCAGATCGGTGGCACGGTGCGGCTGCGGGTGCTGGTGGATGTCATTGCCGGTGCCTCCGCGGGGGGCATCAACGGCATTATGCTGGCGCGGGCGCTGGCGTACGATCTGTCGCTGGATGATCATCGCAAGCTGTGGCTGAAGCTGGCGGACGTTGATGAGCTGCTCGCTCCCGACGCGCGCGCCAGCCGCCTGTCGAAAATCTACATGCGACCCCTGTTCTGGCTCGCCGGGCTGCAGCAGCGCCGCAGAGCGCGCCGCCTCGGCACTGCCGGCAAAAGCCCGGAGGTCATGCGGAATCTGTCGCTGTTCATGCGCTCGCGCTGGTTCGAGCCGCCGTTTTCCGGCCCACGCATGAGCGAGATGATGCTCGATGCATTGGAGGCCATGGGCGAGGAGCAGACAGGCAGCCAGGACGCCCTGCTGCCCCCGGGACTGCCGCTGGAGCTGTTTGTCACGACCACGGATTTCTGGGGCCAGCCACAAAGCATTCCGCTGCACGATCCGGCGGAGATCCGGGAGCGGGAACACCGCCACCTGTTCCAGTTTCATCACCAGTACACCCGGGACGGGGAAAGCACCTCCGCGCTGGGGCGCGATCAACTGCCGTCGCTGGCGTTCGCGGCCCGCGCCACCAGCAGCTTTCCCGGCGCCTTCCCCCCGGCCCGGCTACCGGAAATGGACGCCCTGCTGAAGCAGCGCGGGCAGGACTGGAAGGGACGACCCGCATTCATCGGGGAACAGTTCAAGACCTCGCGCAGCGCCATGGAAACTGCCGAGGACGCGGCCTTCATCGACGGCAGCGTGCTGATGAACAAGCCGGTGTCGGTGGCACTCGATGCCGTGCAGCGCCATCCGGCCCATCGCCAGACCGATCGCCGCCTGGTCTACCTGGAACCCAACCCGGAGGTAGAGCGGGAAATCGAGCACGAGATTCCCGGCTTCTTCAAGACGCTCGTGGGGGCCCTGTCGACTATCCCCCGGCAACAGCCCATTCGCGACGACCTGGAATGGATCGCGCATTTCAATGAGCAGGTGCACCTGCATCGGGAGGTCGCCGACGGGGTCAGGGCCCAGGTGCTCGCCAGCATGGACGCCAGGCTCGACGCGGAATTCACCGCTGCGCCCGACACCGGCACCATCGCCCGCTGGCGCAGCGACGCCAATACCCGCGCCGCCGTCGATGCGGGCTACGCCTACGAGGGCTACACCCGGCTCAAGGTACTGGGGCTGCTGGATGAGCTGGCGGTGCTGCTTCAACACAGCGCGCGCGACCTGAACCGGGTGGAAGCCGTGGCACACGTGCAGGCCTGGGCGAGGATGAAGAAGATTCGCCCCCTGGGCGAGACAGCGAACAGCGCCCGCTATCGCGAGGCTGCACCCTGGGTGCTGTTCCTGCGCGGCTACGACCTGCGCCACCGCCTGCGCCGGGTACTGCTGCTTATCCGGCGCAGCAATGAGCTGTATACCGAGACTGGCGTCAGCCATGTGGCAGGGCTGCCGGGCCATCTGGACCGGCTCAAGCTGCGCCTGTACCGCCGCGCCGAGGAACTGCGCGAGCACCTGGACTGGCGCAGCCAGGAACTGCAGCACGCCGGCGCTGCCCTGCAGGCTGATCAGCTCGATGCCTTCCTCGAACAGCTGCGGGAACGCCTGGACCTGGTGGCGTTCGATGCCGCGCTGGACGCGGAGCTGGCGGCCTGGTGCCGGGAGGTGAAAGATGTTGTTCTAATTCGGGAACTTCTGGCGACGTATTTTGGCTTTGCGCATTACGACGTACTGACCTTTCCCATCACCCAGAGCCAAAGCCAGGATGCGTTGGAGGAGATCAAAGTCGATCGCATTGCGGTGGACGACGCAAATACCTTGCGCACCGGTAGCGCCAGAGAATTGCTGAAAGGGGTGCAGTTCGGCAATTTTGGCGCCTTCTTCTCGCGCCACTTCCGGGAAAACGACTACCTCTGGGGTCGGCTCACTGGCGCAGAGCGGTTGGTTGACATTGTCGGCAGCTCCGTACCCGAGGCCGTTGCGGCGGGCCTGGAACTCACCGCGATCAAAAAGCAGCTGTTCCTGGCCATTCTCAAGGCGGAGGCGCCACACCTGCATGAGGTCAGTGATCTCATCGCCGCGCTGGAGGCGGATGCCAATGACCTGTGACGGCGCGGGCGAAAAAGGGCCAAGCGCAGTTCCGCAACGAGGGAACGCGCATTATTCCAGCCACTCCATCACCGGACGCGACAGGAAGGCTTCCAGTCCGATGCCATCGCCGCCCACCAACAGAGTACGATGCGGGGAAAAAGCGTCGATGAATGCGGCCATCCCCGGCAGTGCGTCGTGTCGTCGCCCGCTCTTTACCTCGATCGCCAGTAGGCGCCTGCCCGCCCGCAAGACAAAGTCGACTTCACGGTTTTTCTCGCGCCAGTAGAACAACCTGCAATGGCCTACCCTGTCGCGTATCCTCATCCCAGAGATGCTTTACCGTCTCAGACCATTGCTCGACTTTCTGCACCTCGTCGACCACTAGAAGGGCGCCTTTGGGCACTGCCTCCAGCCGAGCCGCTTCCCACTGCTGGCGCAACCATGCGCCATCTCGCAGGGTAGGTTCGTCTGCGCTGACAAAGCGAACCCTCCGCTGTAGCTCAGTGGCGACCTGCTGCACCAGGGTGGTCTTGCCCACCTGCCGTGCTCCGGTAACCACCTGCAGGTAACGCCGCGGCTCTAC
>JBHEPQ010000076.1:0-24511 GCA_046260215.1 Chromatocurvus sp. | reverse complement strand
TCAGATGCTCACTGATTTTGCCCACGAACGCGAGCCGGGAACGCCTGAGGTTGCAATGTTTCAGCCGGGTATGGTCGATACAGAAGGGTTGCGTGCCCACGTCGACGCCGCACGTGATTGTGATTTACCGCATGCAGAGTACCTTGGCACCGCGATCGCCGAGGGCACGGCACGTCACGCTGAGGATGTCGCAAGCGCGATGGCGACAGCGTTGGTCGAGCTTTCCTCACCCGACTACCACGCAAAAACACTTCGCCCCGGGTAAAACATTGCCGCACCAGCGCAAACCGGCGGTCCTACACAAAATCGATGGACCAGTGCCCCTGGGTTCTCGCACTCTCAATACTTTCGATAGACCAGTCTTGAAGCTCTGTGAGCAGGGCAGTAGGTACTGCTATGGCACTGCCATTGCGCGTTTTTTCCTTGACTGCGTAGAGTGCCGTATCGGCCAGTTCGATGGTATGTTCCCACGACTGCTTGGTTACTGTTTCTCCGGCCCAGGGGAGGTAGGAAATGCCGATTGACGCCGTGATAGCCTGGTCAATCCCTACTCGGCCATTGATCTGTGACAGCGCTGAGTGAATACGCTCCTGTACCAGCGTTAATTGCGTTATTTCGATATTCGGGATGACCAGGAAAAACTCCTCTCCACCCCAGCGAACGATGTGCTCATTTGCTCGGGCAGTCCTTTGAAGCACTTCAGCGGTGACCTTCAAGACTTCGTCCCCCTTGTCGTGGCCGAGGGTGTCATTGATTGCTTTGAAATGATCGAGGTCGAGCATCATTACCCCACAAACGAGCGATGTGTTGGGTTGACCCCTGTAAAGTCGGTTGGTGCTTGCCAGTATTGCGGGTAGTTGCTCCTGTAGAAATCGACGGTTGTGCAGACCTGTCAGTGCGTCGGTTACCGCCGCCTCCTGCAATTTTTTATTCGTCCTGACCAGTTCTTCATTGACTCGCTCATAATCAGAAGTTCTGGCGGCGACGATGGCTTCCAACTGTTCAGCTCGCAGCTGCAGTTGCCGCGTTCGAAGGCGAATAATCACCCAGATAGCGGCTGCCAATAATAATAAAGAGAGCCACCTTACAGCAGCCATCTCCCAGAAAGTGGGTTTGACTGTTATTTTGATTGGAACGCTTGATCGCCAGGTATCGCCCGCTGCGCGAGCTTCGACTTCGAAGGTTGACTCTCCGGGAGGCAGGTTGGTGAAGTAGGCGATCTGGCGATCAGCGGGGTAGCTCCACTCCGGATTTGAAGGGACAAGCCGATAGCGATAAGAGGGAACATTTTCATTGCCGAACAAAGGCGTGGTGAACGCAAACTCTATGCTTCTTCGCTCTTGGGATAGAGTAACCTGACTTTCTGCCATAGTAACGTCGAGTCGGTGATCTTCGACCATTACTCCGTTGACGATTACCGGGCTGTTGGCGCTTTCCTGCCTGTCGATTGGCACAGACAAAACCCCATCGAGCGTGGGTAGAAAAATCCTCCCGTCGAAGATGGCGCTGCGGTTTTTGCCAGCGCCGTTACAGCACCGCAATCTGTCGCGGCCGGGGAAGGTATTGTCATCGCGTAATACAACACTGGCGACGCCATTGCCTTGCGCCAATTCAGTCGTGGATAGCGTGAAGACGCCGCTTCCCGAAGTTACCCAAAGTTGGGAGTCGCTCGAGGTTAAACTGAACAGGTTTTCAAAGGGTAGCCCCTCATTCAGGCCAAGCAGCGTCCACTGATGTTCATTATCGCGAGAAAACAGCCCTTCACCGTAGCTTGCTACAATAATTTCTCCTGTGGCAAGCTCGACTATGCCCGAGACAAAGACAGTTCCAGCTGCGGGTAGCTTCACCAACTGCCAGGTATCTGCGTCCAAGGTGAATAGTCCAGCTTCTGTGCCAATCCAAAGCGTGTTCTGACTGTCGCGAAAAATTGTTCGAATCGACTGTTCCGCGAGTTTATCGATGGACTTTATTTCTCTTGAGAAACTGTCATATCGGAATAAACCGCGGTTTGTGGCGATCCAGAGTGTGCCATCATCCGTTATCAGGTTATTAATCTGGCGAGTTCCCAGTGTGCGACTTTTGCGGATAGCGCCGCTATGGCGATCGCGCAGATACAGGCCAGAGCGGGTACCGATCCATTCAGTGGTGTCGTCTCGCCAGAAGCTATAGCTGCCCTTACCATCCAATTGATCGGTTGAAATGCGCCGGGTCCAGTGACCCTCGGTGCCTCGCGTGAAAATGCCCTGGTCAGTGGCGGCGTGAAGCTTCTGATCGACAAAAAATGACCATGCGCGGGTGCTCTCAAGTGGTGAGCCACGTCCTTCCTTGTTCACATTGCTGTACCAGAAGGCGTGGAGCCCGCTGCTGATGGTGCCTGTCCAGATTGTATCTGCGTGGGTAAAGGTGACCGGCTTGCTGCTCTGTGGAGGGAGGACGCTCGTGGTTGCCAGTTGTCGCCATTGCTGCTGTTCATCAGCATAAACCCATAATTCACCTTTTTGCGTGAACGACATGAGGGTTCCACTCGGCATATCGCCCAGCGTGGCAATGACACCCGGAGGCCTGCTGATATCCTCTGATTGCACGCTACCCTCGGCGTTGACCTGTAAGCGAAAGACCTGATTCGCGGTTGCCGCATAAACGTTATGCGCTGTCGATATTATCGAGACAACGTCATCAGAACCCGCGATGGATGGTTTCGAACGATGGAGTTGGTTATCACGATAGGATGTAATGGTGTTGTCCTCACCCAGAATCCACAGCGTGTCGCCATGACTGGCAAGCTGTTTTACCTGCCTCTGGTAGAAAGTCGCTGGCGTTTGCCTGGCTTTGTCAATTGTCCAGAGCCCGCTGCCGCCCATCCATAGGGTGCCATCGTCCGTCTGGCTTAATGCTGCAGCTCTGGTACCGACATTACCGTCGCTGACACGAATAAATGTGTTGTCTTCGCGAACCACGAGGCCGTCGGCGGTTGCGATCCATAGACGGCCCTCATTGTCGGTGTGCAGCGCATCAATCCAGTTGGACGTTAACGCAGGTGTATTTCGACTGTTATAAATCTCAAACTGTATCCCGTCGAATCGCGCGAGCCCATTTTCAGTTCCAACCCAGATAAAACCCTGCGCATCTGCACTGATTGCATGAACAGAAATCTGCGGTAAACCATTAGTAATATTCCACTGACTCTTGAGTGCGCTGCTGCTTCTGGTCTCCCAGGATTCATGCCGGTAAAGACTACCGTCAGCGAGTGACGCCTGGGGAAATCCAAGGATCAGGACAAGGCTTAAAAGTCGACCCGCCAATCTTGCCGCCATCCTCGATATCGCCGTCAACTGATCGTCTGCGGGCGATTCAACCAGGGCCCCGGTGCCATCCAGGTCTCGAGCCAGGGAATGACCTGCTCAGCCGGCATCGGCCGCGCAATCCCGTATCCCTGGGCGCACTCACAGCCGAGATCCAGCAGGCGCTCCCCATGGCGGATGGTTTCTACGCCCTCGGCGATCACGTCCCGTTCGAACACCCGCGAGAGCCCCAGAATGCCTTTCAGAATCGCCAGATCATCTACGTCGTGCAGCATGTCGCGGACGAAACTCTGATCGATCTTAAGTATATCGGCGGGCAGACGCTTCAGGTACGTCAGCGACGAATAGCCGACACCAAAATCATCCAGCGCAAAGCGCACGCCGAGTTCGCGACAGGCGCGTATCATGTCAATCACAGCGTCAATATCGTCCAGCGCACTGCTCTCAAGTATCTCAATTTCCAGCAGACTCTCCGCAGTGACGGGCCAGCGCGCCAGGCCTCCTCTCAGCATATCGACGAACTGGCCCTGCTGCAGGGTCATGGGACCGAGGTTGATACTCACGGCAAGGCTGATAGCGTGATCCCGTTGCCAGCACTGCCTCTGCGCCAGCGCCTCGCCGAGCACCCAGGCATCCAGGGCGGTGGACAGCGGGTGCTTGTGAATGACCGGCAGGAACGCTGAAGGCAGAAGAATGCCCCGCTCAGGGTGCTGCCAGCGCACCAGCGCTTCCAGGCCGATGACCTCCCCCGTGCGCATATTCACCTTGGGCTGGTAATACAGAACAAATTCATCGCATTTCAGCGCCTTTTCAATCTGGTCAATACGCTCATGATGACCGACGATGGCCTGATGACGCTGCGTATCGAACATTGTGTAGCGATCCTTGCCAGATAGCTTGGCCTGGTACATTGCCTGATCTGCCTGACGCAACAGCTGATCTGCGTCCTGAAATTCACTCTGTGGGTAGAGTGTTACGCCCAGACTGGCCGAGACCTGCAGTGCGTAACCGTCTACATGGATCGGCGCCGCTGCGGCCTGTAGTAGACGCTTCAATGCTGTGTTCAAGGCCTGATCGTTGTCGACACCGGTAAAGACGGCGACGAACTCATCTCCCCCAAGGCGTGCCAGCGTGTCTTCTGCTCGCAGCGACGCCTTCATGTTCAGGGCGATTGTCGCGAGCAGCTGATCACCCACCCCGTGTCCGTGCTGGTCGTTGATGCCCTTGAAACCGTCAAGATCGAGATAGGCAATCGCAATACGGGACTCGTGCCTGCTGGCGTGTGCCATCGCCTGCTTCATCTCCCTGGCCAGCAAAACGCGGTTGGGTAGCTGGGTAACAGCATCGTAGTGCGCAGTGCGTTCCAGCTGCGCCTGATGCTGCATCCGATCGGTGATATCCGTGGCCAGGGCAACGTAGTGCAGTAAGTTACCACCATTGTCACGGACGCGACTGATCGTCAGGTTGGTGGCAAACAGCTCGCCGTCTTTCTTGCGATGCCACACCTCACCCCGCCAGTGGCCTGACTCTGTCAGACGTCCCCACAGCTGTCGGTAAAAACCCTCTGGATGAAGTCCGGATCGCAGCAGGCGCGGATTCTCGCCAATCAGCTCATCGCGCGAATAACCACTCATGCTACACATTGCAGCGTTGACCTGAATGATCGTCCCTTCAGGATCAGTGATGCAGATACCCTCATTGGCATGCGTGAAAACGGTCGCCAACTGCTCCAGTTCCAGGTTCGCGCGGGTCAATTCCTCCGTACGCTGCTCGAGCGCGCGCTCGGCGGCACGTGTGCTGTCGAGAATGCCGACCAGGCGTTCGTTTGCAAGCGCGAGGTGCTCCTGTGCCTGGGTCAGCTTGTCAACCGTTTTTTTGCGCTGGTCAATGCTGACCAACAGGTTGGCGAACAGCACCAGCAGATCGTATTCACCTTCGGTGAATTGCCGCTCGTCGCGTACCGAGTCAAAACCGACAAATCCGATACAGCTGTCGCCATCCATCAGCGGCGCCGTCAAAAGACTCCTGATGCCCTGGGACTCCAGCATATCTCGAAGCGGGCTTGCTGGCAGCTGATCGACATCCGGAACAAGCAACGGTTTGCCCTGCTTGTGAGGACCAGACCATTCCGACAGCTCGCCAATCGGCACATCCTGTAGATTCGCGATGACTGGCGTAATGCCTTCCGCGCAACATTCATGAGTGTTGGTCGCGCTATCGCGCGCAAAGTTGTACTCGAAAACATAGGCTCTATCAGCCCCGAAGAAAGACGCCATCCTCGCCAGCGCCTCTCGAGTCGCCTGCGTCACCCGCTCCATTGGCAGATTAATAAACGACATCGACAGGTCCAGCATAAGCTGATGATACCGTGCTGCCTGTAAGGTGTTCTCATCTGGCGCGTCGTTCAGAAACTCGCGATAGTCCATGCGCACCCTTAGGGATCCTGAAATGGCAACATCACGCCAAGCGTCGCTGTCGACGATTGAAAAGCGCGTGTTGATCCACGAGGATGGTCTACGAGACATGCCTGCTGCGTCGCATCAACGCGGCAGAACACCTTTTGCCTGATAACACCCGGGGCTTATTCACACGTTACAATTTCAGGGAGAAAATAAAGAAGTGGCGCGCCTGAGAGGATTCGAACCTCTGACCACCTGATTCGTAGTCAGGTACTCTATCCAGCTGAGCTACAGGCGCGTTGAGCCGCAACTATAGGGAGGCAAAAAGTCCAAGTCAAGTTCACAGCCAATGTCTGTTAGCCCATGTCAGTTCATTCACGCCGTCATACACTAACGGCAGCTTTCAGGGCTGGATAAAACCTGTTTCAGATGAAAAGTAAAGCCTCAGAGGGGTCTTCTGTTTTTCGGTGAAACGCACCAGTAACCCGTAGTGATCGTTATCATAATCTTCCACCCACTCGTACTCAAACTCGGGTAGCAGTTTTCTGAACTCAAATTTTTCGGGCCGTTGCCCCACCACGCGCACTTCCTCCATCTCCACCACTTCGCCCATCGCGGCCTTGGGCACGGCGATCTGCAGCTGCATGGCACCGGTCTCGCGATCCTTTATGACTTCCCGTACCTGCACACCGGACTCTTCATCCTGATAACCCCTGACAAGCTCTAACCAATCCGTTTCCAACAGGCCTGAATCGTTCTGTGCGTTGGCGACCGGTAACAGCAACGCGGCTGCCATCGCAACCAGGCCGGCGCCGCGCAGGATTTTCATACCATATGACTTCATTTCATTGCCTCTCAGGGAGTACCAGGCTGACTATTCAAAAGAGCACAGAAGTGCCACGACATCAATAGCCAGGAATTATCCGCACCAGAGCCCCGCCAGGCTAACGGCAAGGCGGCCGGCGCCGAGCAGCCAGGCGACCCCCTCACGTCTCCGACGAACACCGGGAAGATGGCAGGAGCTGCAACAAGCGCGTCGAACCTTCACTGGCATCCAGCAGCTTCCTGCCCGATGCGCGCGTCAGATTACCCTGTTCCAGCGTATTGCGCAGCGATCTGGCGAGCGCAGACGCAAACAAGCGACGGTAGAAGGGAAGCTCTGCTACGTGAAAAGGCAGGTTGTCTACCAGGGGTATATCGCTGTCCAGAGCATCGATAAACCCTTCCATGTGTTGCTCCAGAGCCTGTATTACCCGGGGATACGCCGCCAGATCCCCTGCTGCCGCCAGAAACCAGGTCATGTCATCCCGAAGATCACATCGTGCGACGTGTACGCCAGGACGCCGCACGCCCCACTCCTCAGGAGAGATCAATGACAGGCGCCACTCATAACCGCAGTGGTACAGGTGGTAACTATTTCCGGGCACCGGTGAAAAATCGAAGCGGGCGGCCAGCACCAGCGAGGATGCGCAGTAATCCGCAAGCAGGGTATGCGCTGACCGCGGAGCTGCTTTCGCCGGGCAAGTGTCACGCCATGCCTGCAGACTTGGGACCAGCCCTTTGCCCTGTGGGTTACCGTGCTTCACGACGCGCTGCCATACCCGCAGCTGAGGCCGAAAGGCATCCGCCAGCAAATACTTGAAGTCGCCGCGGCGAGGGTTACACTAAGACTCGTTGTCATCATGCAGCCATGTGTCATGCAACCATTTGTCATGCAACCATTCGTCATGCAAATACCTGAACCGTGCGACAACCTTTGAGAGGAATCACAACATGAATGTAACTGGATTACGCAAAAATGCTTTGAGCTGCGGCCTTTCCGCGATCGCCTTATTATACGCCAACTCGGTCGTTGCCGGATCAGCGACCGTGGAGTCGGCCGACGGCGAGAGCGTGGTGTTCGAATACGCCGACGGCGACAAACTGCGCGTGAATACCCGACAGGAAGACACCTATATGGTAGTCCGGGACAGAACACTCTACGCGGTATCCTATAACAACGGCCAACCGATGGTGGTAAACGCCTCGAATGTCATGCAGGGTTTTGCCGACATGGCAAAGATGACCGAACAGGCCGCACCGTCCGGCACTACCGCCGAGCTGGTCTCTATCGAGGCGACGGATCGCAGGGAAACCGTTGCGGGCATCAGCGGGGAAATCTACGAAATTACTACCCGCGAGGAGGGCCGTGACGTGACGCAGGAAGTCGTCATGTCCTCCGATGCCAGAGCTATCGAGTTTCGCGACGCCCTGTTCACCATGGCTCAGGCCAGCATCCAGGCGTTGGACGAGGAACTGCAGAAAAACAGCTGGGAGTTCCGCAATGAGCTCGATGCCATGAACCTGGGCATACTCCGCTACGGTTCGGAAATGAAGATCGCCGCAATCGACGGTAACAGGGTGGCGCCATCACGCTTTGAGCTGCCGGCAGAGCCCGTTGACATGAGCAATCTCGGCGGGCTCATGGGGGCCTTCGGTGACGGCGCCGGTGATAGCGACACCGGGGCATCCGGCAACGACAGTGACCCGTCGTCGGACATTGGTGGCCTGTTCTCCGGCATGATGGACAAGTTAGGCGGCAGGCAGGACACCGGAGAGCAAGCCGCTGAAGCTGAGACAGAGGAGGAAAAACCCCCCGCCTCACAGGCCGGCGAGGCGGTAGGCAGTGCCTTCAAGAAGCTTTTCGGCGATTGAGATCTCGCTGGCAGAGCACTCATGAACGGCGCGGGCTGTTCTTTGGCGCCGTTCACAGTGGCAGAGCCGTCGTGTTCTTTAACTCCTCCATGACAAACCCCGCGCTGACATCAAGCAGGTCGGCGCCTATCAGCTCCTGATACAGCCTGTCGTAATCCGGCATATCGGCCACAACCGCTTTCAGCAGGTAGTCGACGTCTCCACCCATGCGATAGGCTTCGAGAATACCGGGAATACGATCAATCACCTCGCGGAACTGCCAGCTCCAGTCGGCGTTGTGCTGATTGGTGCGCACGGAAATAAAAACGGTGAGTGACAACCCAAGCGCCGAGGGGTTGAGCAACATTACCTGTTTCCGGGTGACATCACTCTCCCGAAGCTTCTGCAGTCGCCGCCAGCAGGCCGAGCGCGACATGTTGACGGATTCTGCCAGGTCCACCAGCGGCAGGGATGCATCGCACTGTAGCTGCCGCAGCAGGCGCCGATCTGCCGCATCCAGTTTTACCTGATTTGTCATACGTCCTCCTTACAACGGGCAACGGGCAATGCATCGCGACGGACCGCGTCGCGATTCTACGTCAAGATACTGCGACATGAATTTTTCATAAAATCGAATTTAATAGAAATAAATTTGCATATATAGACGCGGTAAGACAACAAATAGAACACCTTTACCACCAGCACACAACTATCATATAGCTTCCTTTAAAAACTCGCGTGATATCACTCTGTGGGTATCGCCTCTAAGGGGAGCAGCGATGAACAACGCAAGCACACTGATCCAGCGAATCCAGCGCGGCGTGACCGGCCAGTATTTCCCGATCCGGACGCCCTTCGGAGAGCGGCCGCTGGTGTATGCCGACTACACGGCTTCCGGGCGTAGTCTCGACTTCATCGAGCGCGCCATTCGCGAGCAGGTCCTGCCCTACTACGCCAATACCCACACCGAGGCATCCCTGACAGGTGCTCAGACAACGCAGCTGCGCGAGGCGGCGCGCACGCAGGTGCGCCATGCGATCAATGCCGGCCCCGATGACGCGGTTATTTTTTGTGGCTCAGGCGCAACCGCCGCGATCAACCGCCTCGTGGACCTGCTCAACCTGCGGCCCTCACAGGCGGAAAAGGTGTCATCAGAGGCCCGCCATGAACTATCCCCGGCACAGCGCCCGGTGGTATTCGTAGGCCCCTATGAGCACCACTCCAACGAACTCCCATGGCGGGAATCCAAAGCGGAGGTGGTTCGCATCCCGACAGATGCGGGTGGATCAATCGACGCCAGCGCGCTGGAATCAGCGCTGGAAACCTACCGAGACCGGCCACTGCGCATTGGCAGTTTTTCAGCGGCATCCAACGTGACGGGGATACGTAGCGATGTAGCGGGTATTACCGGCTTACTGAAAGTCCATGGCGCGCTCGCATTCTGGGACTATGCCGCCGCCGGTCCTTACGTGGGCATTGACATGAATCCCGGCACCCACAACATGGACGCGATTTTCCTGTCGCCCCACAAGTTCATTGGCGGTCCCGGCACGCCCGGCATACTCGCCGTCAAATCGACGCTGCTCAGGAACCGGGTACCTGCAGTGGTGGGGGGCGGCACCGTGTCCTACGTGACCGCCGATCACCACCGCTTCATCGACGCGCCAGAGCGGCGCGAGGAAGGCGGCACGCCGGCAATCGTTGAATCGATTCGCGCGGGACTGGTATTCAGGCTGCAACAGGCCGTCGGCACGGAAACTATTGAAGCCATAGAGCACCGGCGCATCCTAACCGCACTGGACAGGCTGTCTGCGGTACCCGGGATCGACATTCTCGGTGGCACCGACGCAGCGCGTCTGTCGATACTGTCGTTTCGCCTGCTCCACGGCGAACGCGAGCTGCATTACGGGTTCGTCATAGCCCTGCTCAATGACCTGTTCGGCATACAGGCCCGGGGCGGATGCTCCTGCGCCGGCCCCTACGGGCACCTGCTGCTCGGACTTGATCCGGCACGCTCAAGAGAGCTGGAGAAACGCAGCGCGGAGCAGGGACACGGCGCTCTGCGACCGGGATGGGTACGGCTGAATTTCAATTACTTCATTTCAGAGAACGAGTTCAACTACCTGCTTGAAGCCATCTGTGTCATTGCGCGGGATGGCTGGCGCCTGCTGCCACATTATGTACTGGATACGGACACGGGGCTCTGGCGCTATCATGGACAATCACCGGATCTGCCCGTCAACTTTGAGTCCATCGATTTTCTGGACGAATCTCCCGAATCGGACAGAAGAGCAGCGCCGGAACCGGCGTTCGACACGCTGATCGCAGAAGCCAGTCGTATCCTCGCGCATCCTGGAGCAACACCTGTCCAACACAGCGTGGATGAGGAAGGCAGAGGCATCGATCCCGACGACCCTCTGCGCTGGTTCAGCATTGCCGAGGACATACCGGCCGCATCGACTGAAACGGCATGATCTCCCAGGACCTTCCGCTGGATGTCCGGCCCACGGCGGACGCAATGGGTACGCAAGGCTCACGCGCTTGAGTACACTGGGCCGATGGCACCCCCCATCAAGCTATCCTGGAAATCCCTAGCCGCCCTGCTATTTCTAGCCAGCGGCGTCATCGCCTTTGCCACGGGGGCCTCGGTCAGCGAGCGGCCAGACGTCACTCACGCAGGACTGTTAGCACAGACCTATTACAGCCTCAGCCTCTTTGTGGTGGGCGGCGCCGAGCTGGGAACACCCGATGGCGGACCACCGCTCAGTCAGGCACTGCTCTGGCTCGCCTATTTCGGGGCGCCTATTCTCGCCGCCACCACCCTGATCGACGCGCTGCTCAGGGTCCTCTCGCCACACAACCTGCACCTGCGACGCATACGCAATCACATCGTCGTGATAGGAACGGGAGAGCTGGCGATGAGCTACCTGAGAGTATTGCGCGAACGCAACCGCTCGATACCGGTCATCGTCGTGGCCCGCCACGAGCCCGAGAGCTCCATTGCCGAGGAACTGCGCGAGACCTATAACGCCATCATCACCACCGGCGACGTCACCCATGAATTCTGCTTGAAGCAGCTGCGGGTCAAGCGCGCACACCGGGTGATGCTGATGTCAGACAACAGCCTGCGCAGCTATGAGGCCGTGAGCGTGATGCAGAAAATGGTGCCGAAAATCGGCAGGCGTGTCGTGATGCATTGCGCAAACCTGCGCTTCATGCGCGCCATGCAGCAGACCGAAGTCGCCAAGAGCTGCGAGACCTTCAACTCCTATCACCTGGCTGCCTCAGGCCTGGTGCGTGAGCACCTGATGCAGCGCTTCCTGGACACCAGCGGCCGGGATATTGTGGTGATGGCGGGCTTTGGTCGCTTTGGGCAGACGATCATCGAACAACTGCAGGCGCATGCTCTGCGCGAACTCGAGACAGTCGCGATCATCGAAAGAGACGCTGAGCGCCGCGTGCTGGTGGCCGAGGAGCAGATGACATTCTCCGCCGGTTATCGTCGCGAGGTCTTCGAAGGCGACATTTCACATCCGGGTGTCTGGCAGCGCCTGCGCAATGCGGTCGCTATCGCCAGCGAGGCGAGAAACGTGGTTTTTATTCTCGGCACCGGCAATGAAGAAGACAATCTGCGCACCGCCATCTGGCTGCGTCGTAGCTATAAAAACGCCATGATCATTGCCCGCAGCAGCAAGGCGTCACTGTTTGCCGAGCAAGTAGGCCGCGAGCACAACATCGTCACGGTCAGTATTCATGAGCTGGTGCAGCAGAACATCCCCGAACACTGGGTGTAGGCAGGGCGGCAGGGCGGCACGGAGGCCACGTCCCCGGCTCCAACTCCCGGACAAAAAAAGTGGACCGTCGGGGCGGTCCACTCTGCGTTCAGCTGGCCCTTCAGTGAACCAGCAGCTATCGCTACTCCATCTCTCCGGCGCGCTCAGCCAGGTCGGGGTCCGTGCGCATACGCTCTGCAATCATGTTGTACTGCGGAACCGACAGACCACTGTCTTCCACCGCAGAGATCATCTTGCTCTGCGCTTCCTGACGCAACTCCTGAGCCTTCTCGCCATCCGAAGTGGACTGGATCTGGCCCGCATACTCTTCCTGTACATCCTGCACAGATGCCATGGCTACCATGAACTGACCCAGCTTTTCATCGCTCACTTCGCCACCCTGTTCCTGCGGCGGTGCATACCCACCGGACTGCCCCTGGCCACCCTGTTGCGCCTGGGCCACAGCGCTACCGGCGGTGCCGAGAGCCAGGGCCAGCAGTACCGCGGGAAGCGTCTGACGGGGCGCGAGCATCGTCGTCACTGTTGTCTTTGCAAACGTCGGCTTGAACATAATGCATCTCCTGTTGGTTTCTATGATCGCAGTTTTCACTGCCTCACTAATGTAAAGGCAATCACCATGCCAACAATGAAAACCCCGTCGTTTCGCCTTGCGGATCGTTCTCCGGGGCGTGCTGATGTATTATAATAAGACACATGGATTATTATGAAACGTCTATTTTGCAACACTACTCAACAGTCCATTGCTGGCATGCCTGATACGCGCACCTCCCATCAGGGCAACCGTCGCGACTCCTATAACCTGCGACGGGCCATGTTGCTCGGCATCCTCGCGCCCATCGCACTGCTGTCTGCACTCCTTGTGCTGCTGGTTGCACTCTGGGCGGAGCGCTCACTCGAGGCCAGACTGCAAGGCGAGATCGAACTGATCGCGAGGTCGGTTGCACCATCCATCAGCAGGCGCCTCGGCGATGGCGATATCGGAGGTATTCGGGACAGCCTCGACTCCCTTTTCAGTATCCGCCGTGTGTATGGCGTCGCGGTCTATAATGCGCGCGGCGAGCTACTGGTGGCGGCCGGCACCGCAGACAACACCCTGCGCGACAGCCGGGCCGCTTCAGGCGTCGTGGCCAGCGGCGTCGACGAGGGTGGCTACAGAGAAGTCGACGGACAGACCGTGTACGCCCACTTCACGCCCCTGCTGGACCGCAATGGCCGTATACAGGGACTGCTGCAGATGACCCGACAGCGTCAACAGATCAATGACGCGCTGAACCGGCTGCACCTCACCGCCTGGTCTATCTGGTCGCTCGCTGTGCTCATATCCGTGGCGATCACGCTGCAGCTCTACCGACGTCTTATCGGTGCCCGCGTGGCCACGCTGGTACGGTCTATCAACGCCTTTGCCCGGGGTGAGCGCGACCTGAATCTCGCGATAAGGGCCCCGCGTGAATTTGCCGACATTGCCGACAGCCTGAACAGCATGGCACGCGCAACCCTGGACGCTGAGCAGGCACTCGCCGCAAAGCAGGAGGAAGAACGCGCCCTGCAACGCCGACTCGATCAGTCTGAACGGGCCGCCGAGATCGGCCGCGTCGCCGAGGGTCTCGCGCACGAACTCGGCGCTCCGCTGACGGTGATCGACGGCCGTGTGCGGCAGCTGGAGCGCCACCAGAATGCATCTGCGTCTGCCGACAGGCAGGCGGCCATGGATGAAATCAGGCAGCAGGTGCGGCGCATGGGCGACATCGTGAGACAGCTGCTGAGCTATGGGCGCCGCGAACAGTCCGGGCACCAGCGCTTTGACCTTGACGCCGTGGTGTCCCGGGTCTGCCAGACAAGCGGGGCCGATGAAAAGAGTCTGTCTCTCAACTGTATCAGTCGTCCGGTGATTTGCGGCGATATGCTACGGGTCGAGCTCGCCGTGTCGAATCTCGTGCGCAATGCCCTGCGCCATGCAGCCTCAGCGGTGTCGGTCAGCGTCGACAGCGATGGCAGCGGTGCGGCGCTCGTGCGTGTCGAGGATGATGGGTCCGGAGTCGCAGCTATCGACGAACAGGACATTTTCAAGCCATTCTTCTCGCGTGAACCGACCGGGCGCGGATCGGGCCTCGGGCTCGCTATCGTCAGCAACGTGATGCAGGAACACGGCGGCCAGGTCCGCTATGATCGCGGCAGCCGTGGCGCCGTGTTCGAGCTGATATTTCCATCGACCAGCATCAAGGAGCAGTCATGAAAAGGCGAGTACTCCTGGTGGAGGACGATGCCGCCCTGCTGCGCCTCATCCGCGACGAACTGGACGCGGTGGGGTACAGGGTCGAAGAAGCGTCGGGTGTGGAGGATGCACGGCGACACCTTAACAACACGGCCTTTGATCTGGTGATCACGGATCTGCGGCTCCCGGACGGCACCGGTCATGATGTGCTGGCCACGGCTCTGAAGGCCAGCGTGCGACCCGCCTGCCTGGTCATTACGGCGTTTGGCAGCGTTTCCGATGCCGTGGAAGCGCTCAAGCAGGGTGCCGATGATTTTCTGACCAAACCCCTGGAAATGGATCATTTCCTGCTCAGCGTGGATCGACTTATCGAGCAGTCATTCCTGCGCCGTGACTACGCCAGGCTGAAGCAGGCAATACAGAGCGAAGACAACCACGGCATAGCCGGCAACAGCCCGCAGATCCAGCGTCTGCGTGAACAGCTGACGGTGATTGCCGCCACCGATGGGCCTGTGCTGATTACCGGTGAAAGCGGCACCGGTAAAGAGCTGGTTGCACGCAGTCTGCATAACCAGAGCCGGCGCCAGGCCGGGCCTTTCGTGCCTATCAACTGCGCAGGGATTCCCGGCGAACTGATCGAGAGCGAACTGTTCGGCCATGAGGCCGGGGCTTTCACAGACGCCAAACAAAAACATGCCGGCATTTTCCAGCAGGCCAGCGGCGGCACGCTGCTACTCGATGAAATCGGCGAAATGCCCCTGGCCCTTCAGGCCAAGCTGCTGCGTGTTCTGCAGGAAGGCAGTGTCCGCCCCATTGGTTCATCCGAGGAACAGGCGGTGAATGTGCGAGTCATTGCCGCGACGCACCGCAATGTCCAGGAGTTGGTGGCGTCGGGGCAGTTTCGTGAAGACCTGTACTATCGGCTGGAGACCTTCAGGATCGAGATTCCGCCGCTCCGGGACAGAGAGAACGACGTCGAACTGCTCGCCTCATTTTTTCTGCGCCAGCACGCCACCGCGACCGGGCGTGATATCGATGGGTTTGACGCCAGCGCCCTTACAGCACTCAAAGTCTACGCATTTCCCGGCAACGTACGGGAGCTGTCGAATGTGGTCGAACGGGCGGTGGCCTTCTGCACAGGCCCTCTGATCAGGGCGATTGATCTCCCCGCGAGACTGCGTGAGGGCCGGACGGGCAGGCCCGCCGGAAGCAACGATCTGCATGCTGGCGAAGATGGAGCGAACACGCTGCTCGACGACCTGCCCACGCTTGATGTTCTGCAGCGACGCTACGCGAGGCAGGTTCTGGAGCGCACGGAGGGAAACAAGCAGCAGGCGGCCGCGATACTTGGCGTCACACGCAGCACGCTTTACCGCTGGCTTGCGCAGGATTGATCCCGAGTCTCCAGCAGTCAGCCGATTCACGCAGGGCGGGCCGCAGGGGCCGCCCCGCCGACGGCATCATGCGGTCCTGGGGCGCCGCTGAAAGCGCGGACGCCAGACGCCGAGCACGACGTTGGCAGTGGCAATCGCCAGCACCACCCAGACCGAATTCCACTCGGCCTGCATCGCCTGTCCCAGTAATGCCGGGTCTATCTCCCCGGCCAGCGCCCGGGCGCTGAGCTCAGCCTCTTTCTGCGCCGGACCCTGCACGGTGATCAGCGTCCCCTCGAACATCGACACACCCAGCGCCAGCTTCAACCATGCCCACCCGGCATTGTGGAACGCGTGGGTCACGGACATCGCCAGCAACCCACTGACCAGCGTGATCGCGAGAGACGGCAGCAGTATCCACTCAGCAAGGGCGCCCATCGCGCCCCGCAGCACCGCGTATTCGGAAAGAGAATCCGGTGCGGGAAGCCTGGACAGCAGCACAATCTGTGCTGCAAGAGCCCCGGTGAGGCCGATGGCCCCCATGGTGTGCAGGAACTTCAGTGTCCGCCGCATACCGCTCAACCGCCATGCGCCGGGCGGATGATCCACACGGGCTTCAGGGTCTTGGCATGCACCGGGTTATCGCGATTTCGCATTATCATACTGTCTCCATGTCTGCAGAGGCGCTCTGGGCGTTAGCTCTGTGGGTAACTCTGTTGTTAGCGCTGTTGTTAGCGCTTGCGCTGACGGGTCATTTTCAATATTTTGCAATGTTTATGCGAAGTATCCACACTCTGCAACCCCGCTGTACCCTGGAAACTCTGTCACCATGCATCAATCCCAGCCCCTACCTGCCTCTAATCCGGCCGTCACGTCCCACTGGACAGCCCAGGACAGTGCGTCCCTGTACGGCGTGCACGACTGGGGAGCCGAGTATTTCAATGTCGACAACGAGGGACGGCTCCTGGTTCAGGTGCCGGGCCAGGAGATCAGCGTCCCGATCGTGGACATCGTCGAGGCGATGCAGCTGCGGGGCCTCGAGATGCCCGTCGTGCTGCGCATCGAAAATGTGCTCGATCACCGCATCAGCCAGATCAACACGGCGTTTCGACGCGCCATCGAGAATAGCGGCTATAACAACCACTACCGCGGCGTATTTCCCATCAAGGTCAATCAGCAGTGCCACGTGATCGAGGAAATCGCCGACTTCGGAAGACGCTACAATCATGGCCTTGAGGCCGGCAGCAAAGCCGAACTGATCATCGCGCTCAGTCAGCTGCGAGACTACGACAGCCTGATCATCTGTAACGGCTACAAGGACCGCGAGTTCGTCGAACTCGGTCTGTACGCGCGACAGATCGGCATCCAGTGCTTTTTTGTGCTGGAGACCCGCTCGGAGCTGGATATCGTCATCGAGTGCAGCAAGCGCCTCGGCATTGATCCGCTGATCGGCACCCGGATTCGCCTCGCCTCCATGGTGGAGGGGCACTGGAACGAGGACAGCGGTGACCGATCTATCTTCGGGCTGTCGACGGATTCGCTGCTCAGCGTGATTGAGGAACTGAAAGCCCAGGACATGCTGCACTGCCTGCAGCTACTGCACTGTCATCTTGGATCGCAGATACCCAATATCCGCAACATCCGGTCGGGAGTGCTGGAAGCCTGCCGCTTTTACGCTGGCATGGCCGCGGAAGGTGCGCCGATGGGCTTCCTCGATGTGGGTGGCGGGCTTGCCGTTGACTATCAGGGCCTGCGCAGTAACGAGACTCACAGCATGAACTACGGTCTCGACGAGTACTGCATCAACATCGTCGAGACGCTGCAGGAGTCACTGGACGCGGCGGGCATCCCCCACCCGGTGCTGATCTCGGAGTCCGGACGCGCGCTGGTGGCCTATTCCTCGATGCTGCTTTTCAACGTACTCGACGTGCGAGACCACCGCCCGGGAGCGCTGCCGGCCACACCGCAGGATGACTGTCACGACCTCAACGCCAACCTGCATAGCGTCCTCGAGAGCGTTGATGTCGACAATCTGCAGGAGTGCTATAACGACGCCATATACTACCGCGACGAGCTGCGGGACCTGTTCCACCGCGGGTTCGCCACGCTGCGCGATCGTGCCCTGGCGGAAAATTACGCGCTGGGCGTCTTCGGAAAAATTGCCGACCTGCTGCCCGGGGCTCGCCGCGTGTCACCGGAGTTGAGCGACCTGCCGGTAATGCTTGCCGATATCTACTACGGCAATTTCAGCGTGTTTCAGTCACTGCCGGATATCTGGGCCATCGACCAGCTGTTCCCGATCATGCCCATTCACCGCCTGCATGAAAAGCCCGAGCGACAGGCGGTCATCGCCGACATCACCTGCGACTGTGATGGCAAGATAGACCGGTTCTCCTACCTGGGCGACACGCAACGAACCCTGCCCCTGCACCCGTTGGTGGCAGACAGCGAGTACTACCTTGGCGTATTTCTGGTCGGCGCCTATCAGGAAACTCTGGGTGACCTGCATAACCTGTTCGGCGACACCAACGTGGTGAGCGTTCATATCGAGCCCGACGGCGACTTCGAATTCGTGCGTGAATTCCAGGGTGACAGCATCGCCGACATGCTGTCCTACGTCGAGTATGAACCCAAGAACGTGCTCGAGCAGTTCCGTCGGGTAGTTGAGCGAGCCGTGCGCGACGGGCGCATCAGCGTCGAGCAGCGGCAGAACATGCTGCAGGCATTCCGCGACAGCCTGAACGGCTATACCTTTTTCGAACGCTGACAGCGTTTTAAGCCAGGAGGCTATCCATGTCGAAAGTCGTGATTATCGGAGCGGGCGGCGTTGGTAGCGTCGTTGCCCACAAGTGCGCCCAGCTGCCGGATGTCTTCAGCGACATCCTGCTGGCGAGCCGCACCGAATCGAAGTGCACGGCCATCGCTGCCCGGATCGAGCGCCCCATCCGCACCGCGCAGATCGATGCTGACGATGTCGCTGCATTGACCGCGCTGCTCAAGGCAGAGCAGCCGGCACTGGTGATCAACGTCGCCCTGCCCTACCAGGACCTGACAATCATGGATGCCTGTCTCGCCGCCGGCGTCGACTACATCGACACCGCCAACTATGAGCCGCTGGATACCGCGAAGTTCGAATACAGCTGGCAGTGGGCCTACCGCGAGCGCTTCGAGCAGGCCGACCGCATGGCCCTGCTCGGCAGCGGCTTCGACCCGGGCGCCACCAACGTTTTCACGGCGTACCTGGCCAAGCACTATTTCGACGCGATTCACGAACTCGACATTATCGATGTCAACGGCGGCGACCACGGCTATCCCTTTGCGACCAATTTCAACCCGGAAATCAACATCCGCGAGGTCACGGCAGACTGCCGGCACTGGGAAAACGGCGAGTTTGTTACCACGCCTGCGATGTCGCGCAAGGCCAGCTTTACCTGTCCCGAGGACGTCGGCAGCTTCACCCTCTACCGTATGTACCACGAAGAGCTGGAATCCCTCGCGCTTAATTTCCCCAGTCTGAAACGCGCACAGTTCTGGATGAGCTTTTCGGATAGCTACCTGAGGCACCTCGAGGTTCTCGGCAACGTCGGCATGACCGGCATCGAGCCGGTGGAATTTCAGGGTCAGCAGGTCGTGCCGATCCAGTTTCTGCGGCAGCTTTTGCCCGACCCGTCCGCGCTCGGTCCGCGGACCCACGGCAAGACCTGCATCGGCTGTGTGGTGAAGGGCGTCAAGGACGGCAAACAACGCACGGTCTACCTGTATCAGATCAAGGATCATCAGGATTGCTACCGGGAGGTTCAGTCGCAGGGCGTTTCCTACACCACCGGCGTTCCTGCCATGATCGGCGCCAAGCTGATCCTGGAGGGAACCTGGCGCCGGCCCGGCGTGTGGAATATCGAGCAGCTCGATCCTGACCCATTCATGCAGGGTCTCAATGATTACGGGTTACCCTGGCAGGTCACCGAGCTGACCGACTTCAGCCTGGACGACTGACATGCTGCTCAGCGATTTTCACGCGCTCGACACGGCGGCGCTGCCATCACCCTGCTATGTCATCGATGAAAAGGTGATACAGCGCAATCTGGACATACTGCACGACGTCGGCGAACGCAGCGGCGCCCGGGTCCTGGCCGCACTCAAGGCGTTTTCGATGTGGTCGCTGGCACCGCTTTACCGGGATCGCCTGTGGGGCACCTGTGCCAGTGGCCTGCACGAGGCCCGCCTGGGTGCGGAGTTTTACGCGGGTGAGGTACACGTGTATTCGGCCGCCTTTCGCGCCGATGATCTCGACGAGCTACTGACCTTCGCCGACCACGTGGTATTCAATTCAAGCAGCCAGTGGCGGCGCTTTCGCGAGCGCTGCCTGGCGGCAAAGGCAGCGCGGCCGCAGATCGAATTCGGCCTGCGCATCAATCCGCAGCATTCCGAGGGTGCGACGCCGATCTATGATCCCTGCGCCCCCGGGTCGCGACTGGGCACCCCCGAGGAAGAGCTGAGCGCAGAAGCGCTGGCTGGTATTTCCGGTCTGCACTTCCACACGCTGTGCGAGCAGCCCTTCGAAGCGCTGGCGCGCACGGTGGCCGCCGTCGAGAAACGCTTCGCGCCATGGCTGCCACAGATGTCCTGGGTCAATTTCGGCGGTGGACACCACATCACCGCTCCGGACTACGATGTCGACGGACTGGTGGCACTGGTGCAGGACTTCTCCAGCCGCCACGGCTGCCAGGTGTACCTCGAGCCCGGTGAAGCGGTAGCTATCGGCAGCGGCGTTCTGATGACCGAGGTGCTGGATGTGATGCAGTCCGGGATGCACCACGCCATCCTTGACTGCTCGGCAACCTGCCACATGCCGGACACACTGGAAATGCCCTACCGTGCACAGGTCAGCGACGCCGACCTGCCGGGTGTGCTCGCCCACACCTACCGTCTCGGCGGCCTGACCTGCCTGGCGGGCGACGTCATGGGCGACTACAGCTTCGCCGAGCCCCTGCATGTCGGGCAGCGGCTTTTGTTCGAGGACATGTCACACTACACCATGGTCAAGACCACGACATTCAACGGCACCCCGCTCCCCGCTATTGCTATCTGGAACTCGGATAGCGGTGACCTGCGCGTGGTGAAAACGTTTGATTACGCCGACTTCAGGGAACGCCTGTCATGAGCGACGCCTTCGCCTCCAGTACCCCGCACTTCCTTGGCTCGGAGATCGAGCAGGCAGCCCCCGACAGCGCCGCGATACACGTGCTGCCGGTCCCCTACGAGAAAACCGTGTCTTACGGGGGCGGAACCCGCAACGGCCCGTCGGCCATACTCGATGCCTCCTGGCAACTGGAAACATGGGATGGTCAGAGCAGCCCCTGTGAGCGCGGCATCCATACCTGCGCTCCTGTTGACTGCAGCGGCGCCGCCGACGGTGTGATTGCCGGGATCGCCGCAGCCACCGCGCAGATCCTGCGCCACGGGGCGTTTCCGGTCGTGCTCGGCGGCGAACATACCGTGACCGGCGGTGTCCTCGAGGGCTTTCGGGACGCCGGCTTCGACGATTTCGGCATCCTGCAGATCGACGCCCACGCCGACCTTCGCGACGCCTACGAGGGCGACCCACTGAGTCATGCCTCTGTCATGAAGCGGGCCGTGGATCTGGGCATCCCCATTTTTTCCCTGGGTGTGCGCGCTTTCTGCGAGGAGGAACGCGATGCGAGGCTGGCGCACGCTGTGCATCATCTCGACGCCGACGTCCTGGTTCCCGGCGGCATCAGCAGCGTGACGCTGCCGGATAACTTTCCGGCGCGGGTATTCTTCACGCTGGATATCGACGGCATGGATCCCTCGGTGTTTCCGTCCACGGGAACACCCGTCCCCGGTGGACTTGGCTGGTACCAGACACTCGGGCTGTTCGAATCCGTGGCGGCACAGCGCCGCATCATCGGATTCGATATCATGGAGTTTTCGCCGATACCCGGGTTTCATGCCTATGATTTTGCTGCGGCATTACTCACCTACAAAATGCTGGGTATCTGCGAGCGCCATGGCCACCTGCCGGACTGAGCCGATAGACGCCGCAGGGCAACACCGACCCTCCGGGATGTGCGCTGCTGTCGCCAGAGTCCTGGCTCTGACGTTCCTGCTCGCACTGGCAGCGATGCCCGCATGGGCACAGCCCGACGGCAGAACGCAGGTGATTCGCGTCGCCGCCGCGTCGGATCTGCGCTTCGCCCTGGACGAGATCGCCGCTACCTTTGAGCAGCAATATGGGCACCGGCTGCGCATCAGTTATGGATCAACGGGCAATTTCGCCCATCAGATCCGCTCGGGGGCGCCCTTCCACCTGTTCCTGGCTGCCGACGAGCGCTACATCGAGACGCTGGCGGGTGACAAGCTGACCCGCGATGCCGGGACGCTCTACGCGACAGGTCGCATGGCGCTGGTTGCACCCCGGGGCACGTTCGCAGGCACGACACCAACAATGGCGGCGGTAGCTTCCCGGCTCGCGGACCACCCAGGGCAGCGTTTCGCCATCGCCAACCCCGATCACGCTCCCTATGGTGAACGCGGCCGGGATGTCCTGCAGCACCTGGGACTCTGGGCGTCACTGCAGTCCCGTCTCGTTTACGGCGAAAACGTCAGCCAGGCAGCCCAGTTTGCCCTGTCGGGGAATACCGTGGGTGGACTGGTGGCCTGGTCACTGGCGCTGGCCCCGGAGATCGCCGAGCGCGCTGACAGCGCGTTGCTACCCGCCGCCTGGCACAGGCCGCTGAAGCAGCGCATGGTGCTGCTGCAAGACACACCCGATGGCGCCGTCACGTTATACAACCACCTCCAGAGTCCGCAGGCCCGGGCTGTGCTGGAGCGCTACGGGTTCTCCCTGCCACCCGGTGACAGGTAGGCACCGCGCATGGACTGGACAGCGCTCTGGCTGTCGCTGCGACTGGCCGCCTTCACCGTCATCATACTGATTCCGCTGGCGATTCTATGCGGACGCCTGCTGGCCTACAGGGAATTTCGCGGCAAGGGGCTCGCCGAGGCCCTGGTCGCTTTGCCGCTGGTCCTCCCGCCATCGGTTCTGGGCTTCTATCTGCTGGTGACGCTGGGCGCTAACTCGGCCCTCGGTCAGTGGTGGCAATCCGTTTTCGGTAGCCCGCTGGTGTTCAGCTTCGAGGGCCTGCTGGTCGCTTCCGTACTGGTCAACCTGCCCTTCGCGGTACAGCCGGTGCAGAGGGCTTTTGAGGGCGTGGCGCTGGAACTGCGCGAGGCCGCGGCCTGTTCCGGGATGACACCGCTGCGCGCTCTGGCGGTGGTCGAGCTGCCCCTGGCCTGGCCCGGCATTCTAACTGCCGCCGTGCTGGTGTTTGCACATACGCTGGGCGAATTCGGCGTTGTGCTGATGGTCGGTGGCGCAATACCGGGAGAGACACAGACCATCGCCATCGCTATCTACGATCGCGTGCAGGCCTTTGATCTTGAAGCGGCAGGCACAATGTCTGCCGTACTGATGAGCGTGTCGCTGGTGACCATCACGCTGACATTCATGCTCACGCGGCGTATGGGCCGCAGGACAATCCTGTGAGTCTCACGGTCAGGCTGCAAGCGGGGGAACCGATTCCGCTGGCCGTGGAATTTCACGTAGCGTCGGGCGAGCTGCTGGCGATCACCGGCCCATCGGGAGCGGGCAAGTCCACCATTCTGCGAAGCATCGCGGGACTGCACACGCCCACCGACGCGCTGATCACCGTGGACGATGCCGTATGGACTGACACCTCACGCGGCCTCAACCGCCCGACACACGCCCGCAAGGTGGGCAAGGTATTCCAGTCCTATGCGCTTTTTCCACACCTGACGGCAGTGCAGAACGTGGCCAGTTCGCTGCACGCCAGAAGCCGCACAGAACGCGGGCGGCAGGCGCTGGAATGGCTCAGGGCGGTGCACCTCGATCATCGCGCCAACAGCAGACCCGACGCCCTGTCAGGCGGGCAGCGCCAGCGGGTGGCCCTCGCCCGGGCCCTGGCACGCGAACCACGCGTGCTGCTGCTGGATGAGCCGTTCTCCGCCTCCGACACGGCAACGCGGGAACAGCTCTATCGCGAAATAGGCGCCCTGCGGCGCTCGCTGCATATTCCGGTGGTGCTTGTCACCCATGACCTCGACGAGGCGCAGTTGCTGGCCGACCACCTGCTCGTGGTTGACGCGGGGCGCGCGGTACACAGTGGCCGCGTCGCCGAGCTGATAGCAGACCGTGACACCATGGCACTGTTTGGTGTGGAAGAGGCTGGCGGTCTGCTGCAGGCGGTCATACAAGGCCAGGAAGCAGACGGATTGACACGCCTGCGCTGTGATGCCGGCACGCTGCTGATTCCGCGCCTTGAGGCGCCGGCAGGCGCGGGGCTGAGACTGCGCGTGCATGCACAGGACATCATTCTTTCGCGGCACCGGCCCGCCGGCCTGTCCGCACTCAACGTGCTTCCCGCCCGCGTCGGCCGATTGCAGCCTGCGGGCGACACCGCGGTCATGGTCGAGCTGCTGCTGGGCAACGACCGCCTGCTGGCCAGGGTCACCCGGCGCTCCGTCGCGGCACTGGAGATTACCGAGGGCGTAGACTGCTACGCCATCATCAAGTCGCTGTCCTCAACCCGCGCCGCGGTCAGCGCACGGGGTTCAGCGTGAGATCAGCGTGAGACCGGACGCGCGTGGGCTGGGGCGCGGAAGATGGCGTTCATGAACAGGGTGTTCAATCCGTCCAGATAGGCACGTACCGTGGGAT